>NZ_JBHVDM010000025.1:0-85047 GCF_042802775.1 Nocardia sp. NPDC057455
CGCACCGTGCGTCGAGGAGTTGTTGGTTCCGGGATTCCCGGTAGGACCGTTGTTGGGGCCGATCTCGCCTTCCGGCGTCACGGTGACATCGGCGACCGCGTTGCCCGACACCCAGACCACGCGACCGGCGCCGTTGGCAGCCAGCGACGGCGAAATCAGGGCCCGCTCTCCGTTCCGGGTGATCGTCACGCCGGGCCCTACCTTCTGGCCGTCCGGCAACGGCACGAAGGTATCGGCATCGGCGGCACCGGTCGAAAGCAGGCCCAGGGCAACAGCCGCGGCAGCGCCCACGCCCGCGACGCGGGCACCGCGGCGCAGACCTTTGGTGCGGTTCTCGCTCATACTTCCCCTCATCAGGTTAAAACAGTCAACCTCGACCGTCGAGGCTGGACAGTGGTCCTCTCAGGCCCAGCTCAGTGTGTCGCTCCTTTGTTGCCGATGTGTAACCGGCTGTTATTTCGGCGCAACGGACTTGCTGGCAACGGAACCGAGCCAGGTTCCGCCGAACGGCTTCTTGCGAGTGGCTCGATGGGGAGATTAAACGTTTTATAACGGCGGACGCAACGTAACGTTTCGTAAAGTTCAAGGTGACCTGCATCACACTTGCGCACATTTGAATATGGCTTGACGTGCATAAATACCGGATTGCTACAGCCGGGACCGGACAAGCGGGCGATGACGGCACAGACGCGCCGGTGTCCGGATACGGGACAGGGCCGTAATGATCTTGCTCGTATTACTTCCGCGCAGAAATGATCACTGGCCGGTTACAAACGGAGAAGCTTTGACTACGTAGTTACTACGTAGATAACGGTCAGCCGTGATGCGGGGGGATCTGAGCACGCAGCCAGTCGTCGCAGGACCGGACATCGTCGCGCTCGTCGCGCTCGTCCGCGGTGGTGTCGGGCAGAGTGTCGCCGAAGATCTTCGCCAAGCGCGCGGCATCCCTCGCCCGGCGCGTGGCCGGGCGAGGGTTCTCAGCGGGCGTGGGCGCGGTGATTATTCGACCAATCCGGAAAGTTCACCGATCACCCGGCTGGCGAGCGGGCCGAGCGTCGCCATGCCGTCCCGAATGGCGGAACGGGTGCCGGGCAGGTTGACCACCAGGGTGCTTCCGGACACGCCGGCCACACCGCGGGAAAGCCCCGCGTCCAGGGAGCCGGCCACCCGGCCGGAGGAGCGCAAAGCTTCGCTGATTCCCGGCAACTCGCGGTCGAGCACCTGCGAGGTGGCCTCCGGCGTCACGTCGCGCGGGGACATACCCGTACCGCCGACGGAGATCACCAGATCGACGCCGCCGATCACCGCGGTATTGAGGGCGTTGCGAATCTCCACCTCGTCGGCCTGCACCGACACGGACGCGTCCACGAGGAAACCCGCCTCGGTGAGCAGCTCGGTGACCAGCGGACCGAGCGAGTCAATACCTCCATGCGCCGTTCGATCGTCGACGACCACCACCAGAGCACGCCCCGCCACAGGAGCATCGATTTCCATGCTGCTCACCGTAGCGCCTGCGTCCAGCAACTCGGCGGCCGCGCCGAGTACGTCGGCGTCGACATCGATCCCCGGGCCTCGCCCGCCGGGCACCAAGCGCATCATCGGCCGCCCTCCGCGGGCGCGCCGGTGAGGGTCACCTCGACGGTCTTCGGGTTGCCGCCTTGGGCATCGGTGTAGGTGACTTTCACCTTGTCTCCTGGCTGATGCGAGCGGACCGCGGCCACCAGCGCGTTTCCGGAATCGATCGGGCGGTCGTCGAGTTTCGTCACCACAGCCCCCGGCGGAATGCCCGCGCGCGCCGCCGGGCCGTCCGGCGTGACGTCGCGCACCTGCGCGCCGGAGACCTGCTGTGCCGGGTCCTGCTGACGCGACACCGTGATGCCGACCTGCGCGTAGGTGGCCTTACCGGTCTTGATCAGTTCGTCGGCGACGCGGCGCGCCTGATCGACGGGGATCGCGAACCCGAGTCCGATCGACCCGGTCTGGCCGCCTGCCGTCTCGGTGGGCCCGAGGGTCGCGATGGCGGTGTTGATACCGATGAGCTTGCCGTTGCCGTCCACCAGCGCGCCGCCGGAGTTGCCGGGGTTGATCGCGGCGTCCGTCTGGATCGCGTCGATCACCGGGCTGACCGCTGCGGCGGGCTCGCTTCCGTCGCCGCTGGTCACGACGGGCCGGTTCAGCGACGACACGATGCCCGTGGTGACCGTGCCCGCCAGCCCGAGCGGCGAGCCGATCGCGACGACGGGTTGACCGACCTGCAGATTCGCCGAGGTGCCGAGCTCGATGGGGGTCAGACCGCTCTTTCCGGACGCCTTGATGACGGCCAGGTCGGAGACCGGATCGGCGCCGACCAGCGTCGCGGGTGCGCTGCTGCCGTCGGAGAACACGACCTCCATCTTGGCGCTCGGTCCACCGCCCGCGGCCACGTGATTGTTGGTCAGGATCAGGCCGTCGGAGGACAGGACCACCCCGGAGCCCTCGCCCTCGGCCTTACTGCTGGCCACTTTGATCATCACCACGCTCGGCAGCACCTTCTGCGCGACCGCTTGAGTGGAGCCGGCGGGAGCATTGACGGCATTGCTCACGTTCGGCTTCGGAACTTCCAGGGCATTGGTCACCGGGGCGCGACCTTCGTCGCCGTGCGTGACCAGTGCGCCGACCGCCCCGCCGACGCCACCGCTGACCAGTGCGAGGGCGACGGCGCCGACGGCCAGGCCTGCGCGGAAGGGACGCCGGGGCGGGGCGCCATAGGCGGGACCGTGCGGTCGAGTGGCGTCATTCGGCGGACCGAAGGACGTCGGATACCCCGGGAACGGCGCGGCCGGATGGGGCGGCGGCGGGTACTGCGCGGTGGGATGGGGCGCTTCTCGCGGACCGTAACCGCCATGCGCCTCCCCCGGCCCGAACGGGCCCGCGGCCGGCGCACCCGGCTCCCGGCGATCCTTCGAATCCTCGGTCATGGACTCCTCGTTTCTCCTCGCGTCCCGACCAGGTTGGCTACGGCGACTGAGAGCGGACTGAGACCGTGCTTTCAGTTTTCCGAGAGCTGCGTCGGCCGGTGCTGCGATAGAACCACCGACAACTTCATGTCTCAAATCCTGCGGCAAACCAATCGGTGCAATGTTCGAAATACCCGCCCGACGATGAATATTCCGCACAGCACTCGACATTGTGTCGGAAATGGACTTCCGTCGCCCGGTATTGCGTCAGTCGGACACGGGCGCGCCCGGCTCGCCGGGCAACACGATGCGGACTACGGCGCCGCCGCGTTGGGAGGTATCGATGGCGATGGTGCCGCCATGTTTTGTCACCACCTGCTTGACGATCGCCAGACCGAGGCCGGAGCCGGGCATCGATCGCGACGACATGACGCGATAGAAACGCTCGAACACCAGCTCACGCTCCGCCGCCGGGATACCGGGACCGGCGTCATCGATGGACAGCTCGAGCAGGCCCGGGCCGCTCTCCCGCATGAGGATGCGGACCTGCGCGCCGGCCGGGCTCCACTTGGCCGCGTTGTCCAGCACGTTCAGCACCGCGCGTGCCAAGCCCGCCTCGTGCCCGTAGACGAACCACGGGCGCAGATCGGCGACGAACTCGATGCCGGTGCGGCGGCGGCGGGCGCGCTCGAGCGCGCGCTCCACGACCTCGCCCAGATCCACGCGTTCGTAGACGGTTTCCGGAGCGTCCTCGCGCGCGAGATCCACCAGATCGCCCACCAGGGTCGACAACTCCTCGATCTGGGCCATCACGTCGGCGCGCAGCCCGGCCATGTCCTCGTCCGGTATGCGGGGAGCGCCGGGACGGCTCGACGCGATGAGCAACTCCATGTTGGTCCGCAGCGATGTCAGCGGCGTACGCAGTTCGTGTCCGGCATCGGCGACGAGCCTGCGCTGCCGATCGCGCGACTCGGTCAGCGCGCGCAGCATGGTATTGAAACTCTCTGTGAGCCTTGCCAGTTCGTCGTCACCGGTGACCGGGATCGGGGTCAGGTCGTCGGTGCGGGCGACCCGCTCGGTCGCCGCTGTCAGCCGCGCGATGGGCCGCAGGCCCGTCCGCCCCACCGCCGTGCCCGCCGCCGCGGCCAGCACGACGCCACAGCCGCCGACCACGAACAACAGCCAGGCGAGCCGGTCGAGCACCTCCCTGGTGCGGTCCAGCCGCTGAGAGATGACCAGCGTCGCACCCGAGTTGGTGTAGACCGCCAGCACACGCTGATTGCCGTCGGTGCGCAGCGACGAACTCCGCTCGCCGCGCGCCACGGCCAGCTCCTGGCTCCCGACCGGTGGATCGGTGGATTGCGGGGGCAGCCAGCGCCGGAGGTCGGGATAGATCAGCGCGATGCCGGTGTCATCGTAGAAGGCGGCGGCGACCATCAGATTCAGGTTGTTGAACCCGTAGGGATTACTGGCGATCACCGCGGTGGACCGGCTGCGCAGCTGGGCGTCCACGTCGGCGTACAACGCGCGCGCCACCAGTGCGTAGGCCGCGATCGAGGTGACCGCCACCGCGATCGCCACGACGGAGGCGGCCAGCAGCGTCACCCGCCAGCGCAGCGAGACCGACCGCGTCAGCGGCATGGGCGGCCGCATATCCGCGGGCTCGGGCGGCCGCTGGCCGAGCGCGGCGACGGCGGGGCGTCTGGGCGTTGTCCGTGCCATGTCCAGCGACCTACGGGGGCGTTTCACGCAGTACATAGCCCACACCGCGCACCGTATGGATCAGCCGTGGCTCGCCTTCGGCCTCGGTTTTGCGGCGCAGATAACCGATGTAGACCTCGAGCGCGTTTCCCGAGGTCGGGAAATCGTAGCCCCAGACCTCCTCGAGAATGCGACTGCGGGTGAGCACCCGGCGCGGGTTCGCCATCAGCATTTCCAGCAGTGAGAACTCGGTACGGGTGAGACTGATCGGCCGGGCGCCGCGGGACACCTCGCGGGTCACCGGATCCAGCGACAGATCAGCGAACGCCATTGCCTCCGACGCTTCACCCGGACCGGCGGTCGTACGCCGCAGCAGGGCGCGCAGCCTTGCCAGCAGTTCCTCCAGCGCGAAAGGCTTCGGCAAATAGTCGTCCGCACCCGCGTCCAGCCCGGCGACCCGCTCCGATACCGAATCTCGCGCGGTGAGAACCAGAATCGGCAAATCGTCGCCCGTGCTGCGCAAGCGGCGGCAGACCTCGAGCCCGTCCAGCCGGGGCATCATCACGTCCAGCACGAGCGCGTCGGGTCGCTGGACGGTTGCCTTCTCCAGTGCGTCCACGCCATCCACCGCGAGATCGACGGAGTAGCCGTTGAACGTGAGCGACCGGCGCAGCGATTCCCGGACCGCCCGATCGTCATCGACCACTAGAATGCGCATGCCACCAGTTTGACCGCACCGACTGAGAGGCAACTGAGAGGGCGCGCCCGACACGCCGTGGCGCACACCCCCGGCAACCCTCGGCGCGTCGCCCTCGTCAACCCCAGGTGACCAGGGTCTTCCACGGCCCTGCCGAGAAGTTGACGCGTCCCTTACGCATTCCACCGCGAAACTCGTTCTCTATAGCCATATTCGGTAAATTGCAGAACGACTCCCCCGGATTGCCGATGACCCCTCTGCACGGTATGTTCCGTGCGGTAAAAAGAAGACCTCTAGTTGGTTCTTTGCGGGTTGAATCAATACCGAACAGCCACGCGCGCCCGAGGTCACTGGTGAAGCGGAGGCGACGGAAGCGGATGGAAGCTGCACCGCGGTCCTGGCAATTCAGCCTGTCGAACTGGTCGGTCACCCGCAAGGTTGGCGTGGTGCTGGTGCTTCCGGTGCTGCTGGCCACCGTCTTTGCCGTGCTCCGAATCAACAACGAACTGCGCACCATGGCGCAGTTGGACGCGGCCACCGAACAGGCGATCATCATTCGGCCGATCGTCAAGTTCGGTTCGGCCACCGAGCAACTCGGCGTCACCGCGACCGCCACCTGGGGCAATACGGCGGACCCGCAGACCGATGCGGCGCTGACGAAGTTCGACCAGGCACTGGCCGAACTCGAAGCCGCCCTGCAGACCACCAAGGTCAGCGGCCGGGTCACCTCCGAACTCGCCTCGGCCATCGCCACCGGCACCACGATGCGTAACAGCCTGCGCAACGGCTCCCCCGCCATGGTCGGCGAGCAGTCCGACGAGATCATGGTCCGCATCGGCAACGCGCTCGCGCTGTCGCCCTCGGTGGACGACCTGGTCATCCAGCGGTACTTCCTACAGCTGGCATCGGTACAGACCGCCCGGCGCGTGCTCACCCAGCAGCGCATGCTGATCGGCTCGCCGGACGCGGGCCGCAACCCGAGCGTGCGGCCGCGCGTGCTGGTCGCGGCGGGCGCCGAGATCACGATGATCTACCAGTACGCGCAGATCCTGCCGGACTACGCGGGCAATATGCGCCCGCTGCTGGACGCGGTGCAGACCCGCCTGGGCACCTTCAGCCAGAACGTCGCCGATCCGGCGTCCAATCCGGCCGTGATCGACTCGCTCCTGGTCAGCTCGGACACCTACGAGAAGACCACCGCGCAGCTGATCGACACCATCGACGACGCGCTGGCCGCCCGCACCACCGAAGCGCAGACCGGTGCGCTGCGCGAGACGACGATCGTCATCGGCATGCTGCTCGCGGGCCTGGCGCTGGCTCTCTCGGTGGCGCGCACCCTGGTCGTCCCGGTCCGCCGCCTGCGGCGGGACGCGCTCGAGGTGGCGCACATCAAGCTGCCCGACGAACTGGCCGTGGTGCGCGCGGGCGGCACCACACCCGAGATCACCCCGGTCGCGGTGCACACCACCGACGAGATCGGCCAGCTCGCCCGCGCCGTGGACGAGATCCACGAACAGGCACTCAACCTCGCCGCCGACCAGGCCCGCTTGCGCCTGCAGATCGGGAACATGTTCGAAACCCTGTCCCGCCGCAGCCAATCGCTGGTCGAGCAGCAGCTGGCGCTGATCGAGGATCTCGAGCACGACGAGGACGACACCGACCGGCTGCAGAGCCTGTTCCGCCTCGACCACCTGGCCACCCGCATGCGCCGCAACGGCGACAACCTGCTGGTGCTGGCCGGTACCGCGCTGCGCCGCGGACAGCTGCACCCGGTGCCGCTGTCGGACATGCTCTGGAGCGCGGTCTCCCAGGTCGAGGACTACCAGCGCGTCGAGATCGGCGCGGTGCCCGACGGCATCGTGGCGGGCGAGCCCGCCGTCGACATCGAACATCTGCTCGCCGAGTTGATCGACAACGCGTTGCGGTACTCGCCGCCGACCACGCCGGTCACCGTGATGGTGTCGCGCGCGGTGGACGGCGGCTACCTGATCGAGATCACCGACCGCGGCCTCGGCATGGGCCTGGAGGACCTGCAGACGACCAACGACCGGCTCGCTTCCGGTGGTGAGGTCACGGTCGAGACCGCGCGCCGCATGGGCCTGTTCGTCGTCGGCCGGCTGGCCAAGCGCCACACCATCACGGTCAACCTGCGGCGCACGTCCACGATGGCGCAGCAACCGGGCATCACCGCCAGCGTGCATCTGCCCGGCGCGCTGGTCGCCCCGCCGATGGACGCCACCGACCCGGCGGGCAAGCCGCTCGACCTGACCGCCGAGCATCACTTGCCCTCGCTCGCCACGCCGCCCACCGGTGCGCAGCCACGCAATTTGGTGCCGGTGCCGAGCCTGCCGCAGCGGGACACCGCGCGTTTCGGTGTGACGAGTTCCGGCTTGCCGCAGCGTCGTCCGGCCATCCGCGTGGCCGACGCTCCCGACCAGCCCACGGTCTCCACCCCGGTCGGCCGGGCGGTCAACCCGGCAGATCAGCCGCCCACCCAGCCGTGGCCGGTGCTCACGCCGCGCACCGACGACCGCATCCCGACCGGCCCGTTCGCCCCGGTGACGCCCGCGCCCGGCGAACAGAACGTCGAACGGGAGCAGCAGCCGGCGCGCACCGATCTGTGGGCCGAGGTGAAGGACGACGAGCTGGCGACCGGCCCCACGCCGACCGTGCCGAGCCAGGCGCCCGCGCCGCAGACCACCGCACGATCCGGTCTTCCGATCCGGAAACCGGCCGCACCCGCCGACCCGCCGCAGGAGGTGGCACCGGAACCCGCGACGGTGACCTCCTCCCGGCTGCAGCCGGTCGCCGGAGCCTCCCCGACCCCGATCTATCAGCGCATGGTCTCGGAATGGCTGGTCGAGCCCTCGACTTCGCAATCGGACAGCTCGTGGTCCTCGCCTGGTGACGCGGGCTGGCTGGCCGCCGAGGATGCGAGCCATCCGACCACTACCGCGCGTACCGTCGGTGGGTTGCCGATTCGCAGGCCGGGCGCCCAGCTGGTGCCGGGCGGCCTGGCGCCGGTGGAGGACGCGGGCCCGCGTGATCCGCAAGAAATTCGCAACAACCTGACCAGGCATCTCAGTGGGGTCCGCAGCGGGCGGGCCAATGCGCAGTACAACGACGGAGGGCTTGCATGACCAACGCGAACAACAGCACCACAGACGAGAATCTGAACTGGCTGGTCGCCCGCTTCACCCGCGATGTGCCCGGCGTGTCCCATGCGGTGCTGGTATCGGCGGACGGCTTGTTGCAGGCCACCAGTCCGCATCTGCCCAGCGACCGCGCCGAACAGCTCTCCGCCGTCACCGCCGGGCTCGCCAGCCTCTCCATGGGCGCGGCCTCGCTGTTCGACGGTGGCAAGGTAATGCAGTCGATCGTCGAGATGCAGCGCGGTTACCTGCTGGTGATGAGCGTCGGCAACGGCTCGCACCTGGCCGTGCTGGCGAACAAGTCGCACGATATCGGCCGCATCGGCTACGAGATGGCACTGCTGGTCGATCGGGTGGGTTCGGTGGTCACCGCGACCGCGCGCACCGCTGTCTGAGCGTGAGATGTCCAACCCATACGGCCCCGGACCACGCCCGACAACGCGCGTCCGGCCTTACGCCCTGACCTCGGGGCGTACCGAACCCGCGATCGACCTCCCATTGGAGGCGGTCATCGAAACCTTGTCGTACACTGCACATCTCGACTGGCCGACCGGCGACATCCGCACCGAGATACTCCGGCTCGGCACGCATCGTCTGTCGGTCGCGGAGATCGCGGCACATCTGGACCGGCCGCTCGGCATGGTCCGGGTGGTGATCGGCGACCTGGTCGTCGACGGCACCATGCGCGTGCATTCGACCCTGACCGAAGAGGCGAGCTATGACGAGCGCCGTTCCCTGATGGAGAGGACATTGCGTGGACTCCGCGCCCTATAGGAATACGGGGCCCAGTGGACATCCCGGGCCAAGTGCGAATGCCGGGCCGGGAAACGCCCCCGGGCCGGACGGCTTCGAGAATCGCGTCGCTTCGACGAAGATCGTCGTCGCGGGCGGCTTCGGCGCGGGCAAGACCACGTTCGTCGGCGCGGTGTCGGAGATCGTTCCGCTGCGCACCGAGGCGATGGTGACCCGCTACTCCGACGGCATCGACGATCTCGCCGAGACGCCGGAGAAGGAAACGACCACCGTCGCCATGGACTTCGGCCGGATCATCCTGCCGGGCAACCTGGTGCTCTACCTGTTCGGTACGCCGGGTCAGCGACGGTTCTGGTTCATGTGGGACGACCTGATCCGCGGCGCGATCGGCGCGGTGGTGCTGATCGACACCCGACGGCTGGAGGACAGCTTCGCCGCGGTCGACTTCTTCGAGGCGCGCAAACTGCCCTTCCTGATCGCGGTCAACCGCTTCCCGGACGCGCCGCGCTTCCCCATCGCGGAGCTGCGCGAGGCGCTCTCGGTGCGCGAGGGCGTGCCGATCGTGGACATCGACGCGCGCAACGCGATCGAGGTGCGCCAGGCGCTCGCCGCGGTCACCGAGTACGCGATCGCTCAGCTGAAGGCCAGCGAGCTGGAAGGGACCGCCCGCCATGCGTGAGGTCGCGGTGCTGGCCGCAGGCGGGGCGTCCGTCGATCAGTTCGCCCTGGGCTATTGGCTGATCGCGCTGTCGCTGGGTATCTCGGTGCTCGGCGCGGTGGTCGGTTTCGCCTGCATCGTGCACGGCGCGCGCTCGGTGCAGTTCCGGCTGGTGTGGCTGGTCTCCGCGGCGATCTCGCTGGGCGGCGTGGGGGCGTGGCTGGCCACCTCGGTGGCCATGCTCGGCCTCAAAGTGCCCAACAGCGCGATGCGTTACGACCCGGGCAGGCTGATCGCCGCCCTGGTGGTGTCCATCGCGGCCGTTTTCGCGGCGCTGCTGATCATCGGGCGCACGCCTCGGCTGACGCTGTTGCTGCCCGGCGGCTTGGTGCTCGGCCTCGGCATCGGTGTCACGCACTATCTCGGCATCGGCTCACTCGAGATCCAGGGATCGGTCGGCGTGACGACCTGGCTGGCCGCCGTCTCCGCCGTGATCGGGGTGATCGCCGCGACCGCGACGCTGTGGTTGTTCCAGACGATGCGCTTCCCGCTGGCCAGGGCCGCGACCGTGCTGCTGTTCGGCGTCGGCGTGTCCGCCACGTACTACACGGCGCTGGCCGCACTGCACTTCGACGTCGACCGGACGGCGAAGGTGCCCGACGGCGTGGAGTTGTTCGACTTCGTGTTCCCCATGTTCGTCATCGGCTTGCTGGCGTTGACCGTGCCGATCTCCGCGGTGCTGATCGCACCGGATCGCCGGGAGCTGGCCGGCCCGCCGAAGGTGCGGCGACCGAAGCTGGAACCCGTCCGCTGATCCGCGGTCGCCGACTCCGGCGAATCGCACGGCCCGCGGTTCGGATTCGTGGCGTGGCACGGGGCTGTTCGACCGTTTTCCGCTGACCGATCCCCCGTGGCCGGTGTGGATTCGGCGATGCCCCGGATTCACCGGCCCGGCCCACTTACAGTGGAGGCCATGCGTTTCGGTCTCGACTACGCCGCGGGACGTCCGGGGGGCGCAACGATTCGGGCGGCGGGGTACGACTTCGTGGTGCGGTATCTGTCCGAGGGTGGCCCGAGCTTGCCCGGTAAGCTGCTCACCGCGGCCGAGGCGAACGATCTGCGGACGCATGGAATCTCGATCGTCTCGAACTGGGAGACCACGGCCGCGCGGATGCTGGACGGCTACGGTGCGGGCATCGTGGACGCACGCGCGGCCCTCGCCCAGGTGCTGCGCTGCGGCGGCCGGGTGGACCGGCCGATCTATTTCTCCGCCGATTTCGACGCTTCGCAGCAGGATCAGTTGCGCATCAACGCCTATCTCGACGGTGTGGCGACCGTACTGGGCCGCGCGAACGTCGGTATCTACGGCGGGTACTGGACGGTCAGCCGCGCGCTGGACGCCGGGTACGCGACGTGGGCATGGCAGACCGACGCGTGGTCCGGCGCGAACGTGGAGACCAGACGCGCGATTCATCAGACGCTGCGCCAGGTGACGGTCGGCGGCGTGCGCTGTGACGTGAACGAGGCCGAGACGACCGATTTCGGCCAGTGGGATTTCGTGGGACGGGAGGATCCGGACGTGACGCCGGAACAAGAGGAAGTGCTGCGCGACATCCAGATTCAGCTGCGCGGACCCGAGTTGTCGGGTTGGCCGCAATTGGGCGCCGACGCGGACGGCCGGAATCGGACGCTGGTGGACGGATTGGCCGCGGCACTGGAGCGAATCACCGCATTGGAGCGCGAATCCGCCGAGTTGCGAACGCAAGTAGGCGAATTGCGCACCGAGATCAGCGAACTGGAGGCGACGACCGCCGAGCTGACCGAGCAGGTGCAACGCTGGAACGGGCGGCATTGGCCGTGGCCGCTGTCGCTGATCGAGGGCCCCGCGGCATTGGTCGGTGAGCAGCTCGCGCGCTTGGAGACACTGTTACCAGACCTGCCAGGGCTGCCTGGACCCGACTGTGGCCCTCGGCGCGCACCGGGCGGCGACGGCGGACCGGCGGCATTGACCTCGAAAGACTGAGTTTCACACCGGCGCGAAGATCGCCGACCGCCCAGTTCTGTAGGCGCGGGAACCCGGAGAGCGGAAACCGGCGCGGCAGCCCTGAAAATTGGCGATGGACGGGTTCTCTTGGAAACCAAGAGAACCCGCCCTCGACGACGAGGGTACCGGTATCGGACTGCGAACGCATCATTTTCGGCGAACTTTTCCACGGCCAAAAACCAACTCCCGGTCCGGATTTCATCGCCTGGCTATTCGATCGCAATCGCTTCACGCGCAATAGTGCGACGTGATGCAGGACACATCATTAGCCAGAAATTAGCCAACATATCGGAAGATGGCTGCGGAATTTTCCCCGAACGGCATCGACGTGGCCGTTTCCGGACGATTGACCAGCTTCCGGCCCGTACGAAGCCATGGTGGCATCGGCCGAGCAATCACCAGAAGACACCAAGCGCCGCGACCGGCCGAGGAACTCCACGGCCCTCCCGCGTCGTACCGCTCAGAGCTTCTCGACGTCGATCAACCCGCGTCGTACGGCCGTGACCAATCGGCGCGGCACCTTGTGCACGACGCCCGCGACGGTCACCGGTACCAGGTCCACGGGGGCGGCCTTCCAGTTCGCCCGGCGGCTACGGGTGTTCGACCGCGACATCTTCCGCTTCGGTACCGCCATCTCAGGACTCCTTCCGTACGCGTCGGCCGTATTTGCGTTCGAACTTCTCGACGCGCCCTTGGGTGTCCAGCACGCGGTGCGCGCCGGTCCAGAACGGGTGCGAGTCGGCGGTGACGTCCACCGTCAGCAGCGGGTAGGTATTGCCGTCGGTCCACTCCACGGTGCGCGTGCCGCCTGCCGTGGACCGGGTGAGAAACCGCTTGCCGGTGTTCACGTCCTCGAAGACCACCAAGTGGTAGTCCGGATGGATCCCCTTTTTCATTTCGCCTCTCCTCTAGGGCTTTTCGCGTCCTCTACGGGTTGTTCCTGCTGGTCGCCGCTCGCGCACGGGTCGGCGTGCCATTCCCCGAACGGGTCCTCCCACTGGGCGACTCGCTCCGGCGCGCGCTCGACCAGCCGCAGTTCGTCGTCCTCCACCAGCGCCCAATGCAGGGCTTCGCGGATCTCCGCCGGATCGGCGTCGTGCACCAGGATCGACAGCGAGACGTCCCGGTCGCCGAACCGCTCGTCCCAGCGCAGGGCGGCCATCGCGCGGCGCTCCGGGTCCACCGCGGCCAGCTCCTCTTCCGGCATCGCGGCAAGCCAGCGCCCTGCTCCGCCTACCCGCAGGCCACCACCGGCGGACTCGAGCCACACCACCTCGTCGGGCTGGGTGGCCAGCCAGAGGCGCCCCCGCGCGGTCACCACGCCTTCGAACAACACGTCGAGCGCCTCGTGCAGGCGGGCGGGATGGAACGGGCGGGCGGCGGCGAACTCCACGAGCTCGACGCCGTGATCCCCGGTCAACGGAGGATGGCCGCGCAGCAGCGGCGCGTGCGCGTCGAAGATCCTGCCGCGTCGCGAATCGGCGGGGACGCGGGTGAGCAGCGTTTCGACCAGTGCGGGCGTGAGGGAGTTCGGTTCGCCTGCCCAGGCGACCGGCGCACCGGGAATCATTCTGGCCAGTACGGCCGCGAGCTTGCCTCGGTCGGCCGATGCGTCGCCGAGCAGCGCCGCGTCTACTGTTGCGGCGCCGAGGGCGATGACGGCATCGGCGAAGTCGACCTGCCCGACCGCGACCTGCGCCACGGTGCGGTCGTCGTCGGCGGTGGCGAGGCCGCGTTCGGCGAGCGTGTCGTCCCCGGTCGCGTCGGCGAGCCAAGCGCGGGCGTCCAGGCAGGTGAGCACCGCGTCCACTCGCACGTCGCGCCCGGCCGGGCCGTCGACGCGGCCGTGCACGCCGGCGACCACTACCTGCTCGATGGCGTGGCACACCGCTTCGGCCTCGAACGCCGGATCCAGCGCGAGCACGATGCGATCGACCGATTCGCGCTGAGAGAGGGTGCGCAGCAGCGGAAGCAGATCCATCCGCAGCGTGCAGGAGACGCAGCCGTGCGCGAGTTCGAGCACCGCCGAGGTCTCCCTGGTCGCGGTGCGCACCGTGCGGTGCACGATGCCTTCGCGCAGCTGGGTCAGATCGTGGCGGACCACGACGGTGCCCGGAGCCATGCCCAGCACCGCGGCCGCGCGATCCACGCCCGTCGCGGCGAGTCCCGCGAAACCGGCGAGCACCACCACGGGCGTTCTGCGGTCGGACTCGGGTGGGGAATCTGGCGCCGTCACCGGAACTCCTTTCAGTAACGATTTTCATTTGCTGTACGGCAACGGTACATTGCTCGACAGCCGTTGTCGAAAATGATTGTCATCTACTGGAGGGAGTTCGGATGTCGGCCCACTGCCAGGTCACCGGACGCAAGCCCGGGTTCGGCAAGTCCGTGTCGCACTCGCACAAGCGGACCAGCCGCCGCTGGAACCCGAACGTCCAGCGCAAGACCTACTACCTGCCCAGCGAAGGCCGGCGCGTCACGCTGACCGTCTCCGCCAAGGGCATCAAGACCATCGACCGGGACGGGATCGAGGCCGTGGTGGCTCGACTCCGGGCCCGCGGCGACAAGATCTGAGGAGCGACCCATGGCGTCGAAATCGACCGAGATCCGCCCGATCGTCAAGCTGAAGTCCACGGCGGGCACCGGGTACACCTACGTGACCCGCAAGAATCGCCGCAACGACCCGGACCGCCTCGTGCTGCGCAAGTACGATCCGGTGGTGCGCAAGCACGTCGACTTCCGCGAGGAGCGCTGAGGTGGCCAAGAAGTCGAAGATCGCGCGCGATCAGCAGCGCAGGACGATCGTGGCGCGCTACGCGGCACGCCGCGCCGAACTGAAGGAACTCATCCGCAAGCCGGGTACCGCCGAGTCCGACCGCGCGGCCGCCCAGGCCGAACTGCGGCGCCAGCCGCGCGATGCCAGTCCGGTACGATTGCGCAATCGGGACGCCGCCGACGGACGACCGCGCGGTCATCTCCGGAAGTTCGGACTCTCCCGTGTGCGTGTGCGCGAGATGGCCCACCGGGGCGAACTGCCCGGTGTGCGCAAATCGAGCTGGTAGACAACCACTGATCTCGTGAGAAGGAACTCGTCATATGGCAGTCAAACGAGCACCGTCGAAGAAGGTCCGCGCCGAGCAGGCCCGCCGTCCGAAGAAGAACCCGCTCATCGCCGCCGGCATCGAGACGGTCGACTACAAAGACGTGAACCTGCTGCGTACGTTCATCTCCGATCGCGGCAAGATCCGCAGCCGCCGGGTCACCGGGCTCACCCCGCAGCAGCAGCGCCAGGTCGCCGTCGCGGTGAAGAACGCCCGTGAGATGGCCCTGCTGCCGTTCACCAGCCGGTAGGCGGATTACGCGACACGAGCGAAGCGGAAAGACCCCCGATGCGTGCACCGGGGGTCTTTCTCGTCGCGGCTAGCGGACCGGCCTGGTTACGGGATGGTCAGCACCTGGCCGGGGTTGATCGCGTCCGGGTTCGGGATGCCGCTGGCGTCCGCGATCTCCTGGTAGCGGTTGCCGTCGCCGTAGAAGCGCTCGGCGATCGCCCACAGGGTGTCGCCCGGCTCGACGGTGTAGGTGCGCGGCTCGGGAGCCGGCGGCGGGGGCGGCACCTCCTCGGCGGCCGGAGCCGCGACCTGTTCCTGCTCCTGCGCCGGTTCCGGGGCGGGCAGCGGAGTGTCGGTGTGTGTGCCGGAAGCCCACAGCGCGCCGCCGTCGGCGCCGTACAGCACGACGTTGCGATCGGCCTGCACGACCAGACGATCGGCCGCTCGGCCGTTGGTCTCGGTCGCCCACGCGGCGCCGTCGCTCTTGTAGAGCACGAAGTTGCCGTCGTCCTGCAGCACGGCCCGCTCCACGCCCTGATCATGAGTTTGGGTGGCCCACACCACATTCCCGCCCGGCTCGGACAGCACTAGATTGCCGTCGTCCTGCAAAGTGAGGGTGTAAGCCCCGCCCTGGAGGGACTGCCCCCGCCCGAGTTCTTCGCCTACGCGCAGCGTGTCGACCACGATACTTCCTTTCCAGAAAAAGCTGGTAGAGCATCCGACATGGATGCGCGCGGCGACATCCCGGCGCGCATCCCCGCAGAACTTACTGCCCCCGAACGGATTTCGGAGCTGTTACGCGCAGGGTTCGCGGAACGTTCACTGTGGGGTTCGTCCTAGTGCGGGACGTACCCGCGTTGCGCTACGGAAGGGGCCGCCGGGACTAGGGTGTCGGTATGGATCGGATCCGGGCCGGACGCGCCGCCACAGTTGTCGCCGTAGTGCTCGCCTGTCTCACCGCGACGGGCTGCGGTGACTCGGACGACACGGCGACATCGCCGAGCACGAGCGCCACGTCGAGTGCGGCGCCGCGCACGCCGGTCGAGGATCCACGCGGGAACCAGGGCAACGAGTTCACCGCCGATCCGACCATCGTCGGTGCGCACCCCATTCCCTTCCAATCGTGGACTCGCTTGGCGGACAACAGGATAGCGGTGAACTTCGAAATCGGGTCGCCGGAGTGCTACGGCGTGGACGCCGCGGTTTCCGAGTCCGGCTCGACGGTCACGGTCGAACTGCGCTCGGGCAGCCGCGCCGAAGCGGTCGGCAGGATGTGCACGATGATCGCGGTCTTCGGCACCCTGGAGGTGCCGCTGCGAGAACCGCTGGGCAACCGTACGGTGCTCAGCGCCGTCTGAGACTCGACACAGCGCGGGCTCGCCCCCGCCGTTGATCCCGGAACTCGGGTAGCTGTCGGCTTGCGATGAACCCGACGCTCCCCCGGTCCTTCCAGCGATACGCCCTTCGTAACCCTCGTCGGAAAACGCGAACGCCGCGCCGGACCAATGATCCGACGCGGCGTTGCGGAACTGCCTGTCTCAGTGGGCGAAGTGGCGCGCCCCGGTGAGATAGAGGGTGACTCCCGCCTCGCGGGCGAGGTCGATGGTCTCCTGGTCGCGCACCGAACCGCCGGGCTGCACGATGGCGCGGACACCCGCCTGGATCAGGGTCTGCGGGCCGTCCGGGAACGGGAAGTAGGCGTCGGAGGCCGCCACCGAACCCTTCGCGCGGTCCCCGGCACGCTGCACCGCGAGGCCGACCGCGTCCACGCGATTGACCTGCCCCATGCCGACACCGACCGAAGCGCCCTCGTGCGCCAGCAGGATCGCGTTGGATTTCACGGCCCGGCACGCGCGCCAGGCGAACGCCAGGTCGGCGAGCGTCTCGGCGTCCGCGGGCTCGCCCGCGGCCAGGGTCCAGTTGGCCGGGTCGTCGCCCGGCGCGTCCAGCACGTCACGCTGTTGCAGCAGGACGCCGCCGCTGATCGGGCGCAGCTCGGCGCCCGCGCGCCGCGGCGGCTCGGCGACGAGGATGCGCACGTTCTTCTTGCGCTGCAACACTTCCACCGCACCGTCGGCGAAGGACGGCGCGACGATGACCTCGGTGAAGATCTCGGCGACCTGCTCGGCCATCTCCACGGTGACTTCCCGGTTCGCGGCGATCACCCCGCCGAACGCGCTGACCGGGTCGCAGGCGTGCGCCTTACGGTGCGCCTCGGCGATGTCGGCGCCGAGGGCGATGCCGCACGGGTTGGCGTGCTTGATGATCGCGACGGCCGGGGCCTCATGATCGTGGGCGGCGCGCCAGGCCGCGTCGGCGTCGACGTAGTTGTTGTACGACATCTCCTTGCCGTGCAGTTGCCGCGCCTGCGCCAGTCCGAGGCTGCCGTCGCCGTTGATGTACAGGGCGGCGGACTGATGCGGGTTCTCGCCGTAGCGCAGCACCGCCGACCGCTCCCAGGTGCCGCCGAGCCATTCGGGGAACCGGATCGCCGCGTCTTCGGCCGCATCGCCCGTGGCCAGCACGTTGGTCATCCAGCTCGCCACCGCCACGTCATAACTCGCGGTGTGCTGGAACGCCTTTGCCGCCAGAGCGGTGCGCTCGGCCAGGGTGAAGCCACCGGACTTCGCGGCGGCCAGCACGTCGTCGTAGTCGCCGCTGTCGACGACCACCGCCACCGAGGGATGGTTCTTCGCGGCGGCGCGCACCATGGACGGCCCGCCGATATCGATCTGCTCGACGCACTCGTCGGGGGTCGCCCCGCTCGCCACGGTCTGGGTGAACGGGTAGAGGTTGACCACCACCAGCTGGAAGGCCTCTACGCCGAGTTCGACGAGCTGGTCGACGTGCTCCTGCTTGCGCGAGTCCGCCAGGATGCCCGCGTGCACCCGCGGGTGCAGGGTCTTGACCCGGCCGTCCAGGGTCTCCGGGAACCCGGTCAGGTCCTCGACCTTGGTCACCGGGATGCCCGCGTCCGCGATCTTGCCCGCGGTGGACCCGGTCGAGACCAGCTCGATGCCCGCGGCGTGCAGACCGGTCGCGAGTTCGACGAGACCCGTCTTGTCGTAGACGCTCACCAGCGCCCTGCTGATCGGCTTGCGTTCACTCACCGGAGAACTCGCTCATCTGGGATAACTGCCTTTCGTCCGTCGGAGACAATGCCTCGTGTCGCGACGGCGGCGACGACCTCCGCCAGCAACCGTCGCTCGACAACCTTGATGCGCTCGTGCAGGGCGGCCTCGTCGTCATCCGGCAGCACCGGCACCGCCTCCTGCGCCAGAATCGGCCCGGTGTCCACGCCCTCGTCGACCAGATGCACGGTGCAGCCGGTGACCCGCGCACCGTAGGCGAGCGCGTCACGCACACCGTGCGCGCCGGGGAAGGCGGGCAGCAGGGCCGGGTGGGTGTTGATGATCCGGCCGCCGAACCGATCCAGGAAGGCGGGGCCGAGCAGCTTCATGAAGCCCGCCGACACCACCAGATCCGGCTTGTGCGCGGCTACCGTCTCGGTGAGCTCGACATCCCACGTGGCACGGTCGGGAAAGTCCTTCAGCGCCACCCGGAAATGCGGTACCCCCGCGGCGTCGGCGTGGGTGGTTGCCGCGCAGAGCCGGTCGACGCCGACCGCGACGACCTTCGCCGGGTAGCCGGGTGCGGCCGCGGCGTCCAGGAGGGCGCGCAGCAGCGAGCCGGTGCCCGACGCCAGCACGACAACGGTGGCCGGCGTGGTCGCCGGCTTCCACGAGACATGCGGGGACGTCAGCGCTCTACTCCCTGATCGGTCGGATGGCGGATGGATGCGGGACCGCCGGTTAGAGCCTAACGACCGTCCACCCGGTCACTGTCCGGCAGGTCCGCCTCGACCACTTCGGCGTCGACGATGTCCGATGTGGCGTGCTGGTGGTATCGGCCGCCGGTCTCGATCGCGGGCGGCTCGTCGACGAGTTCCGCGTCCAGCGGGGCCTCCAGCTCCGGCCGGTCGTAGTCGTCGTAGTAGTAGTCGTCGTCCTCGTAGTAATCGTCGTCCGCCTCGTAGTAGGCGTCGTCGTCCTCGTCGAGGTAGTCGTCGTACGGATCGGCGTAGTCGCCCGGCGGCACGCCGACCGGCACGAGGAACCACCGCGCGAACGCCAGGCCCGCGTAGCCGGGAACGGCCAGCCAGGCGAAGGCGAGGACGGGGAACACCGGCAGGTCCAGCCCGACCCGGCCGACCGCGCCGAGTTCGCCGCCCGCTACCGCGCCGGCCAGGGTGAGCGCGAGCGCGGCGAGCGCGGCGGAGGTGAGCGTGGCCCACGGTGCGCTGATCCGGTCGGTGGAGGTACGCGCGAGGTCCAGTCCGCCGAGCACCCCGACCGCGGCGGGGACCAGCAGCACCACCGGCCACCATCCCGCCGCCGGACCGGTCGGCACCGCGGCGAGCAGCGGAAAGGCCGGGATCGGCCCGCCGACGACGGAGAACACCCCGAAGGAGGCGGCACCGATCTGCGCGCTGGAACCGACCAGCACACCGACGGTCTGGATCGCCAGGTTCGGCAGGTATGCCAGCGAGAGCAGCGTCAGGCCGAGGACGCCTCCGACGTTGCCCGCCGACTGATACATCTCGCCCAGCCGGGCGACGTGCGCGAGGAACGAGATCACCACGACCGCGGTCGCGCAGCCCAGCAGGCGCAGGACCGAACGCCCCGCGCCGTAGAGGCCGGACACCGCCCAATCGGGCAGGCGCAGCAACACGAACAGCTGTTGCCGGAGACGGACGGCGATACCGATGGCGGCGGCGAGCAGATACAGCGCCGTGACCCACGCGAAGGCGGCGAGGGTGTTCGGCGGTTGCAGCGCGATGACAGCGGAAGCGTCTTCGGTGACCGCGAGGCAGACGGAGGTGACCAGCAACGGGCCACCCACCGCGGCGCCAACGAGCCACCCGAGATCCGACCTGGTGCACTGCGGTTCCACGGCGCGTGCGCATTCCCGGGCGGCCAGCCAGACCAGCAGCGCGGTCGGCAACAGTGGGAGCAGTCCGAGCGAGGTCTTGCCGATCACCAGCGGAACCTGGTGCACGCCCAGCCAGGAGGCGGCGATCGCGCCGGAGGTGCCGTCCAGATCGCTGCCGGAGGCCAGCAGCGTGACGAGCACGAGGACGACGAGGGTGGTCAGCCCGAAGGCCGAAGGGCGGCCCGCGACCGCGATGAGGACCCTGGACCGCTCGGGGGTGAGGGACAGAAACCCGTCTTCGTCCGCGTCCGGTTGCGACGCACGCGACCCGCCGGTCCGGCGGGTCGAGGAGTTTCTGGAGGAGCTCATGGCGTTTCAGCGTGGCATCCTCCCCGGCGCGAGCGGGTCAGGCGCGCCGCAGGCACGCGACCGCCGCGCCGGGGGATGCCGCTGAGTTCCTACTTGTTGTTGTTGTCGTCCGACGAGGGACGGAACGCCTGGGTGGCATCGGAGGAAGGATCGCCACTCTGCTCGCCGCCGAACGGCTTGTTCTGCTGGCTCGGCTGCGCCTGCTGCTGGCCGTAGCCGGGCGAACCATAGGACGTCTGCTGACCGGATTGCTGCTGGCCACCGAAGTGCTGGGTCACGCTCTCGTCCGGACGCGGCTGCGCGCCGTACGGCGAACCCGGCTGCTGGGACGCGCCGTAGGCCGTGGTCTGCTGGCTCTGCCCGTAAGGCGAAGGCGACTGCGGCTGGGCGTAGGACTGGCCCTGCTGCGCCTGACCGTAACCAGGCTGACTCTGCCCGTACGGCGAGGGCTGCCCCGCCTGGGACGGGAACTGCGGCGGCGCCGACTGAGCGCCGTAGCCCGCCTGACCGTAAGGGCTCGCTCCGTAACCTGGCTGCCCCTGTCCGTAGGACTGCTGTCCCTGTCCGTACGAGGGCTGCTGCTGGCCGTAGCCGCCCTGGCCGAATCCACTCGGCGCGGTGGCCGGTCGTGGCGCGGGCGCCTTGAGGATGCCCGCGTCGAACAACGCCGCGGCGATCGCCACCGCGGCCTGCACGAAGGCCAGCACGAGCAGGACGAACGCACCCGCCTTCAGCTCGCTGCCCTCCCCGAAGTTGAAGGACTGGAACAGCAGCGCGATGAAAGCCGCGGTCGAGACCGCCGCGGCCGCGCCGATCCAGTTCTGCTTGGGCAGCAGTGACAGGGCCGCGAGCAGGCCGCCGAGCAGCAGCAGGCCGAGCAGCGGGGTGCCGGATGCCACCTCGAAGAGATTGGCCGTCTCCGGTGCGCTGACCCTGCGGCCCCCGACATCGATCGGCTTGCTGCCGAGGAACGGCAGGAAGCCGAGCAGGAAGTTGATCACGCCGAGCGCGGCTACGCCGACCACCAGGAAGAACGGCAGACCTTTGGCATCGGAACCGGTAGCGCTCGAACCTGAAGTGGCACCACCCGTCGCAGGGCTCTGACTGGATGGCGCTGAGGGCTGGGGTGTGTTGTACCCGGAGCCCCCGGTCGGGTAGGACATGTCGTCGTCTCCTCAATCGAGTCGTACATGGTCTTCACGGCTGGATTACTTCTGACGCTACTGCACTGTCTCGCCCCGGTCACCCCGCCGCGACGGCCGGGACGGGCGAGTCCGCTCGTATCCCGGCAGGTCGCGGCACATGCCCGGCGCGAAGCACCTAGCGAGACCACCTACCGCTCCTTGACACTGTTGCCCGCGATGGCGCTTTTCACACCACTCGGGTTCTCAATAGCGGGGAATTTCCGGTGACAGGTCGATGAACCCGCTATCCGGCTGCCTCGTGTGAATAGAGAAGGGGATGACGGAACTCCCCGAAAATCGCACAGTTCCGCGCGTGGCGGGTCCGGATGCTCGGCTACTGCCCAAGCCAGAGCCCGCCGCCACACATGACGAAGGCCGCCCCCCGAATTCGGAGGCGGCCTTCGTGCGCGGTGGGAGATCAGGCGCTGATGCTGGCCTTCTCCAGGATCTCGCGAGCCAGCGCGGCGGTCTCGGACGGCGTCTTGCCGACCTTCACGCCCGCGGCCTCCAGCGCGTCCTTCTTCGCCTGGGCGGTGCCCGACGACCCGGACACGATGGCGCCCGCATGGCCCATCGTCTTGCCCTCGGGCGCGGTGAAGCCCGCCACGTAGCCGACGACCGGCTTGGTGACGTTGGCCTTGATGTAGGCCGCGGCCCGCTCCTCGGCGTCGCCGCCGATCTCGCCGATCATCACGATCAGCTTGGTCTCCGGGTCCTTCTCGAACGCCTCGATGGCGTCGATGTGGGTGGTGCCGATGACCGGGTCGCCGCCGATGCCGATGGAGGTCGAGAAGCCGAAGTCACGCAGCTCGTACATCATCTGGTAGGTCAGGGTGCCGGACTTGGAGACCAGGCCGATCGGGCCCTTGCCGGTGATGTTGGCCGGGGTGATGCCGACCAGCGACTCGCCGGGGGTGATGATGCCGGGGCAGTTCGGGCCGATGATCCGGGTCTTGGCGCCCTTCTCCACGTTGTAGGCCCAGGCGTAGGCGGTGTCCTGCACCGGGATTCCCTCGGTGATGACCACCAGCAGCGGGATTTCCGCGTCGATGGCCTCGATGATGGCGTCCTTGGCGAACTTCGGCGGCACGAACGCGATGGACACGTCGGCGCCGGTCTCCTTGATGGCCTCGGCGACGGTGCCGAACACCGGCAGCTCGATCGCGTTGCCGTCGGAGTCGGTGTGCGCGACGGTGGTGCCCGCCTTGCGCGCGTTCACACCGCCGACGATCTGGGTGCCCGCCTTCAGCATCAGCGCGGTGTGCTTGGTGCCCTCGCCGCCGGTGATGCCCTGGACGATGACCTTGGAATCCTTGTTCAGGAAAATAGACATTCTTTTCGTCCTTACTCGGCCGTCGTTAGCGGGCGGCTGCCAGTTCGGCGGCCTTGTCGGCGCCTTCGTCCATTGTCTGCGCCAGCGTCACCAGCGGGTGCGCGGCATCGACGAGGATCTGGCGACCCTCGTCCACGCGGTTGCCGTCGAGGCGGACCACCAGCGGCTTGTTCGCGTTGTCGCCCAGGATCTCCAGCGCCTTCACGATGCCGTTGGCGACCGCGTCACACGCGGTGATGCCGCCGAACACGTTGACGAACACGCTCTTGACCTGGTCGTCGTTCAGGATGACATCGAGACCGGCGGCCATCACCTCCGCCGAGGCGCCACCGCCGATGTCCAGGAAGTTGGCCGGCTTCACGCCGCCGTGGCCCTCACCCGCGTAGGCGACGACGTCCAGGGTCGACATGACCAGACCCGCGCCGTTGCCGATGATGCCGACCTCACCGTCGAGCTTGACGTAGTTGAGGTCGTTCTCCTTGGCCTTCAGCTCGAGCGGATCGGTCGCGTCCCGGTCGGCGAACGCCTCGTGCTCCGGGTGGCGGAATCCGGCGTTCTCGTCGAGGGTGACCTTGCCGTCCAGCGCGAGGATCTCGTCCTGCGGGGTGCGCACCAGCGGGTTGACCTCCACCAGGGTGGCGTCCTCCGCGACGAACACCTCCCACAGCTTCTGGATGGTCACGGCCGCGGTGTCCAGCACGTCGGCGGGCAAGTGGCCCTGCTCGGCGATGGAGCGCGCGAACGCGAGGTCGACGCCTTTGACCGCGTCGACGGGAACCTTCGCCAGCCGCTCCGGCTTGGTCGCGGCGACCTCTTCGATCTCCATGCCGCCCTCGACCGAGCACATGGCGAGGTAGGTCCGGTTGGCCCGGTCCAGCAGGAAGGAGATGTAGTACTCCTCCGCGATGTCCTTGGCCTCGGCCACCAGGATCTTCTTGGTGATGTGGCCCTTGATGTCCAGGCCGATGATGTTCTGGGCGTGCGTGAGCGCGTCGTCCGGGGTGGCGGCGTACTTCACGCCACCGGCCTTGCCGCGGCCACCGGCCTTCACCTGAGACTTGATCATCACCGGCTTGCCGATTTCCGCCGCGATGGCGCGGGCGTCCTCGGCCGTGTCCGTGACGCGGCCCTCGGACGAAGGCACTCCGTGCTTAACGAAGAGCTCCTTCGCCTGATATTCGAAGAGATCCATGTACTCACCGTCTCGTCTGCGTTGTGATGACAACGTCTTTGTTGGCGGCCCGACGTCGGAAGCGGGTCGGGTCGGACTCTAACCAGTCACATGGAGGGCCAATCGGCCACGTTCATCCTAAGTGGCGCAGGTCACGAAGCGGTGTCCTGGGCGGCAAAACCCCTGGCCAACGCTACTCGCGAGTAGGTTGCTGATGCCGCGCCAGGTAGAGCGGTCGAACCCGGGAGCGGGCCGCGATCTACTACGAATTGTCGTTGAACGACCTCTCCGGAGTGCCCATACCGCAGTGAGATATTCCGTGGGTGTAGCGTGATCAATCTCACATGTTTGTCACGGACCATGCACACCGCTTGTGGGCGCGACATCGTTTCGTTACCGTCATTGCGGTCGATGTCACAACACGGTCACGACTAGGAGGACGGCAAGCTTGACGCAGCACAGCACTCCACAAACGGAGAGCCGCTCCGCATTCGACCGATCGACGCCGCTGGTCAGGCGGCTTCCCAGTTCCATCCGCTTCACGATGTGGCACCGCCGATGAACTACAGCTCCACCTTCGCTTCCGACGATCGCTTGCGGCCGGGACATCGTTACCGGCCCGACGACGAGCCCTTCGCCCCGGTGGGCCACCACGCAGGCCCCTCGTTCGACCAGCACCACGCGGGTTACGAGGCAGCGCCGCAGGCGGAATATGGCTTCCGCCCCTCCGGTGGCGACTACGACTTCGCGGCCGAGCCGGTCCACGATTCCGGCTACGAGCAACCGGCTTATCAGAACGCGGCCTACGACAACGCCTGGGACACCAACAGCGCGTGGTCGCAACAGGATTGGGCACAGCAGGACTCCTGGACCGACGGTGGCGCCTGGAACTCCGGCGACGCGTCGGCCGAGCAGGAGTCCTGGACGCCCGACGAGAATTCCTGGGTATCCGACACCGGCTGCTGGGCTCCCGAGGAATCCTGGGCGACCGAGACCACCGAACCCGAGGCCGAGGCCGACGAGAAGCCGAGCGCACTCGCCTTCCCGACCGTCATCCCCGGGGGCCGTTCCGCGAACAAGCGCGGTGGCGCGCACCGGGTAGCGGCGCCGCCCGCCGCACTCAAGGGTCGTGCCGCGGTCGCGGCCGTCGCCGCGGGCGCGGTCGTCGCGGCCGGACAGGCCGCGTTCGCCTCGCCCGAACAGCCGTCGCAGGCGGTCGACTACGAAGCCGCCGGACAGATCCACGAGATCGCCGCGCAGTCGATGAACGTGGCCGATCCGACCGCGACGCCGGACTCTCCCCAGGTGCTGAACGTCTCGTCGCCGGCTCATCTCGATCAGTTCAACGACATCCTGCAAAAGGGCCAGAAGTACGCCGAGGACCTCGCCACTCAGGAAGCCTCGAAGCTTCGCCCGCTCTTCACCAAGTTCGCCGCGGGCACCTTCACCTCCGGCTTCGGCGCCCGCTGGGGCGTGCAGCATCTCGGCATCGACATCGCGGGCCCGATCGGCACCCCGATCTACGCCGTCGCCGACGGCACCGTGCTCGAGGCCGGTCCCGCGTCGGGCTTCGGCATGTGGGTGCGGCTGCTGCACGACGACGGCACCGTCACCATCTACGGCCACATCGATACCGCCACGGTGTCACAGGGTCAGCGCGTGCTCGCCGGAGACCAGATCGCCACGATCGGCAACCGCGGATTCTCCACCGGTCCGCACTGCCACTTCGAGGTCTGGCTGAACGGCGTCGACAAGGTCGACCCGCTGCCCTGGCTGGCGACTCGCGGCATCAGCCTCGGCCAGCAGCGCGACTGACGCCGTGGCGGGTGCCTGCCGCCGTAGTGCCGCAACACGGCGGGTCCAAGGCAGCCCGGCCGCGCATTCTCGCCTGGTCTTCGCACGAGCTGGTACATGACGATGCACACGTTTCCCAGGCGGGCGGAGGCGGGCTAGCGTCGGGCTCATGGCACGACGTACAACGACGTACACACAATTCATCGCGTTGCCTGCCGAACGAATCTGGCATGTGCTCGCCGATCCGACGCGATGGCCGGAATGGAATCCGGGCATCACGGCTGTGCGGCTGGACGGGCCGGTCGCGGTGGGCGGTACGGGAACCTATGTGCCGCGTGGGCAGGCGCACAGAGCATTACACGGGCGCACCGTGTTGCCGTTCATCGTGGCCGCCGTGCGGCCGGAGCGGGAGCTGCGCATCGAGCAGCCCGAGCCGCTCGGGCGGATGCGACTGTCCTGGACGCTGACGCCGCGCGACGGCGGCACCGAGTTGTCCCAGCAGTCGACCTTCCTCGGCGCTTCGGCCGGTGTGGCCCGCAGGCTCGCCGCCTCGTTCCTGGAATCCGATGTGCGCGTGTGCTTTGCGCGCTTGGCCCGCGCGGCCGGGCTGGAGCCCGCGCCCGACGCGCTCACGGTGGTCATCCCGGGCGGCACCGGCGGACTCGGCAGGCACGTCGCCGCCGACCTGACCTGTCGCGGGCATCGCGCGACCATCCTCACCCGCCACACCGACCCCGCGCTGCCGTTCGACCAAGTGCAATGGGACGGCGTAACCGTCGGCGCATGGGTTGCGGCACTGCGGAATCCGGGCCGGACCGCGATCGTCAACCTCGCCGGAAAGCTGGTCGACTGCCGCCCGACGCCACAGAACATCGCCGAACTGCGCGACAGCCGAGTGGATTCCACCCGCGCGCTGGTCGCCGCCGCCGCGACATTCGACGCGCCGATCGACTACTGGGTGCAGGCGAGCACCACCGCGATCTGGTCCGACGCGGGCGAAATTCGTTGTACCGAAAGCACTCCCCTGCCGGACGGGCTACCGCAGATGACCGGGGTCGCCGAGCCGTGGGAGCGCGCTTTCGACCCGGCCCGCGCCACGCACTGGACCATTCTGCGCACCTCGATCGTGCTCGACCCGCAAGCACCCGCCCTGAAACGGCTCGCCCAGCTCACCAAGGCCGGTCTCGGCGGACGGGTCGGCTCCGGCGATCAGTGGTTCAGCTGGATCCACATCGAGGACTGGCTGGCGATCGTGCGTGCCGCACTCGGGCTCGACCGCGCTGTCGAACTGCCGAACGGAATCCTGGTGGCCGCCACCGATACTCCGGTCCGCAACCGTGACCTGATGCGCGTCCTGCGCAAACGCCTGCACCGGCCACCGGCGCCCCCGACACCGAAGCTGTTGCTCTCGCTCGGTGCGATCCTCCTGCGCTCCGACCCCGCTCTGGGCCTCACCGGCCGCCACGCCACCTCGGAGGTGCTGAAGGACGCGGGCTTCACCTTCCGCTATCCCACCCTCGACAAGGCGTTAGCAGCCTTGCTACCCCACTGAACGTTCGATCGGGGAGGAATTTCAGGGGCCATCGAAGCCCGTCGAAATTGCCCGACGCTGATTCGAGCGGAGTCCGATCAACACTCGGCGTGCGCTGTCACACTGCCGTGCCGACAAACAATTCCGGCGCGACCTTCCGCACCTTCCGCAACACTGTCGACGCGCGTTCCGAGGATACGGCGGACAGAACGGGCAACGCGGAACGCCATAGCTTCGCCGCGTCCTCATGCCGTCCGAGATGCCACCGGATCAGCCCCGTCTCGGCGGCCGAAAGCGCATGAATTCTGGTGTGCGTTATCGGATTCCACATCGAATGCGACAGGTACAGGTATCTCTCCGCTTCACCGTGGTCACCCAGGGCGGCAAATGCTTTCGACGTCTGCCGGGCTACGCTCGCTTTGTTCGGGCACCAGAGCGCGGCCCACCGAGGTAATTCTGTGGTGATTTCTGTGTCTATCCATGGTTCTGCTTTCCGCAGAGTGTCCCGCGCTGCCCGATGCTGCCCCGTTTCTGCATAGCAGCGCGCCAGACCGACCAGGAACAAGGACATGGTGTCCGGACCTACTTTGTCACGGGCCGCCGCCACTCCGCGTTCGGCAAGTTCGGCGGCGTGCTGTGGCTGGCGGACGTCGGTCGCGTGTAGTCCGAGAATGCGGAAGCAGAAACCGTCCTGTCCCGGCACACCGGATTCCTCCGCGAGCCGCAATGCCGAGAGGAAATAGCGTTGCGCGATGCCGTCCTCTTCGGCGTCGTGCGCCTTGAAACCCGCCAAGTAGGCCAGCTCGGCGGCGGCGCTGAACGCGGCGGAACGGACCGTTGAATCGGCGAATCGCGACCGCAGCAGTGACGCGACATCCGTACTCAGGAATTCGGCGACAGCGGTCCGGCCGATGCCACCGCCCTTGACTTCGTCCAAACGTAGAAAGGCGTCGGTAATTCCCTGTACAGCGCGAACTTCCGCCATATCGACGCGCGCCGAGTCGTCGACTCGGGCCAGCCGGGCCATATCCGACTGCGATACCAGCGCGGTCGCGGAAAGGGCGGCGCTGTAGACGGACGTGCGCAGGAACGATCGGCGGTCGACGTCCGCTCTGCCCAACATACTGACCAGTGTGACAGGATCGCAGGTCATTTCACCGCACGTGCGCAGGTAGGCCGCGACCACATCGGCCGAGGCGACGCGGGTCCCCGTCTCGACATGGCCCAGATAGCTGCGCGAGAACGGTATCCGCGCCGCCAACTCGGCCAGCGACAGTCCCGCCGCCTGCCTGGCGGCTCGCAGCCGTTCCCCGATGTCAGAAGGTAACCCCCCGTCCGTCCCCATGCGTGGATCGTAGGTGCATCCGTAGACGCGCTGTAGCCGTTTCCCCAGTCCGCGACGGTATTTTTCGCGCCACGCTTGCAGCCGCACCCACCCGGCGGGCGCGTCTGTTCCGTCCGGGACGGACGCACCGCCTGCCGTGAGCGGCACGCGGTGACATCACCCCGCCGGGTGGCGTGCACCCGAATGACAATCGAGCACAGCAGGGGTGAGACGCGATGGGGTTCAGTTGGTGGCGAGATGCCGAGCAGGACGACATGTCAGCGCAAGCGATCATCGACCGCGTAGCCGCCGAGTGGCGCGCCGAGCGCGAACGCGAGCGAATACGCGCCGGACAGCCCGACCCCGGACTGTGGCCGACCGGCTGGCCGCATGAAGCTCCGGACAACCCGCTCGGCATTCCCGAAGCGCACCGGATCATGCAGCAGCACAGGGCATGCCGCGCCGATCAATGCCCGCGTAAGGCGGCGGCCCGGCAGACGCTCATCGATGCCGGGCGCATGAAGCCGGACACCGCACGGGAGCCGCGCTGACGTTTGCCACGGCAGCCCGGTACCGAGACGGCGCTGCCCATCGCGCGTTCTTGGACGCTCGAGCGGCGATTTTCGCTGGTATTCGATGCTTATCGGCCAGGAAAAGTCCGGTGCGCGTCATCCGAGGACGGCGGTGAGATCGAGGCGTGTGAGCCGGTCGTGGTCGGACAGGATGTCGATGGCGGTGATGCGGTCGTGGGTGACGCCGAAGCTGATGATGGAGAACGGGTTGCCGTCCAGCGTGTTGACCAAACCGGGGCCGCCGTTGACGAGGGCGGGATGGATGGTGCAGAGGGTGGCCATGCGCTGGAAGGTTTCGGCTTGGCCCGCGACGGCGGTCGCGCCGCGGATCACGCGCATCGCCGCACCGGCATCGGCGCGGAGCACTACGTCGGGGTCGAGCAGGCGCAGGAGTTCGTCGAAGTCGCCGCCGCGGGCGGCGGTGAGGAAGGCGTCGACGACGCGGCGTCGACCGGCCAGGTCCGGATCCGGGCCCGGGGTCGCCCCCTGGACTCGGCGGCGGGCTCGGCTGGCCAGTTTCTTGGCGGTCAGCGGCGTGCGGTCCACGATGGGTGCGATCTGCTCGTAGGGCAGGGCGAACATGTCGTGCAGGACGAAGGCGAGTCGTTCGGCGGGGCTCAGGGATTCCAGCACGACCAGCAGGGCCAGGCCTACCGCGTCGGCGAGCAGCGCTTCGTGTTCCGGGTCCGGTGTGGTCTCGCTGGTGATCACCGGGTCGGGTAGGTGCTCGGCTTCCAGGGGTTCTTCGTGGCGGGTCTTTCGGGTGCGCAGCATGTCCAGGCAGACCCGTCCGACGACGGTGGTCAGCCAGCCGCCGAGGTTGCCGACGTCGCTGGTGTCGGTGCGGGCCAGGCGTAGCCACGCCTCCTGCACCGCGTCATCGGCGTCGGTGAGCGAGCCGAGTATCCGGTAGGCGACCGCTCGCAGGTGGGTGCGGTGTGCCTCGAATCGGTCGGCCAAGAACTGCTTATCGTGCACGGGGTCCTCCTCGGTTTTCCTCCCGCATCGATGACGCGCCTGCGACGGGAAACGTGACCCTCTACCTCCGCCGGTCGGCTGGGTGCCGTCCGGACCCGGTGTCCTGATCGCCCGTCCGACTCGTGCGCCGTTGGCGGTGCGAACGACTCGTCGACGTTCGGACCAGCGGTTTTCGGTGTCGCGGTTACGTTTTCCCGCCGCCGTCCGTCAGTGCAGCAGACACGATCCGCAGCGGCCGGTCAGCTCTCGAGCGGGCGGGACTGCTGTCGAAGGGAACATCACTATGAAGATCGAAATACACGGCACCGTCGCCGAAGGATTCGAACACGTACGCGACGAGTTCGCCGACGTCGTCACCGAGGAGAACGGGGAATCCGGCGCGCAACTCGCCGCCTTCCTCCGTGGCCGCCAGGTGGTGGACCTGTGGGCGGGAACGGAAGTCACCGCCACCACGCTGACCGGCCTGCATTCCACGACCAAGGGCGCCGCCGGCCTGGTGGTGGCGCTGCTGATCCAGGACGGCGCTCTCGATCTCGACCGGTCGGTCGCCCACTACTGGCCGCGGTTCGCCGCGGCGGGCAAGGAGCGCATCACCGTGCGGGACGTGCTCGTGCACCGATCCGGGATCGTCGGGGTCGACGGTGGTTTCACTATCGCCGAACTCGCTGACGAGCAGGTCATCGCCGAACGGCTGGTGGGGCAACGGCCCTTCTTCGAACCGGGCGCGGTGCACGGTTACGGCGGTTTCGTCACCTACGCCATCGTCGGTGAGGTGGTGCGCGCGGTGACCGGTAGCACCATCCAGGAGCTGTTCGAACAACGTATCCGCGCCCCGTACGGGCTGGATGTCTACCTCGGTCTGCCCGCCGAACTCGACCACCGATACCTGCCGATCCTGCCGTGGCGAGCCAGCCCGGAGATGGAAGCGGCCTTCGCCGGCAACTCGCCCGCTCCACACGGCATCGCGGGTATCTCCTACAACCTCAACGCACGCGGGTTCACCGCCTCCGACGTCATGGCACTGCCCAATGACACCACCCTGCGCCGCCTCGGCCAAGGCTCGGCCGGTGGCGTCGGCAGCGCGAACGGCGTGGCAGCGATGTATGCGGCGGCCACCACCGGCATCGACGGCCGGGATCCGCTGCTGTCTCTGGGAACCATCGCCACCATCTCCGCCGTGCACTCCAGCGGCCCGGACCTGGTGCGGGGCGACCGCGCCCCCTACACGCTGGGGTTCGAAGCCAAGAGCCTGCTGTATCCGTTCCTCGGCGCGCACGCCTTCGGGCACACCGGCTCCGCGGGCTCCGACGGGTTCGCCGACCCGCACAGCGGTCTGGCCTACGGCTACACCCGCCGCCGCGCCGCCTTCGCGTTCAACGCGCCCGAGAACGCACGGCTCGCCGCCGCCATCCACCGCGCCGCGATCACCACCGATTTCGCGGCCGCCGCCTGACCCACAGCCTGACCTCTGCACACAGGAGCGACACATCATGTCCACTCGCACCACCTCGCTGATCCGTTCCCGCGGCGTGCGACTCGCGCGCTGGGTTCCCGTGGCCGCCGTACTGGCCGAAACCGCGGTCGGCGCCTATTGGGATCTCGCCCGGATCTCCTATGTCCGCGACTCCTTCGACCACCTCGGCTACCCCATGTACTTCGCCACCATCCTCGGCGTCGCCAAAACCGCCGCCCTCGCCACGATCCTCACTCCCGGCCACCCCCGCACCACGGAATGGGCCTACGCCGGACTGGTCTTCGTCTACGGCGGCGCCGCCACATCACATATGGCCGCAGGCGACGGCCCCGATAAATGGGCCATGCCCCTGTTCTTCGCCGCCGCCACCTTTGCCGCCCGCGCCTGGCTGCCCCGAGGCGGCTCCACCACTGCCGCCCTGCGCGCACTCGGTGGCTCCCTCCGCCGACCGCAGTACGCCTGACCCACACCGACCCGAGATTCACCACACGAGATAGGAAAACCACAACGATGAACGCGAACACCACCACCCAGCAGCGCAGCGGTTCCCGTCTGCCCAACCCCCAGCAGCTCGTTCCCGCACTCGGCGAGGTCGGCGCGGCGCTGCTCGAGGCCACCGGCAACGGGGCGATCGCACCGGTCACGATCAGCCTGGTCCAGCTGCGCGCCGGTCAGATCGTCGGCAGCACCTACCTCGCCCTCCTGCACACGGGAAACCTGCGCACCGCCGGTGAATCAGAGGAACGGATCGCCGCGGTCGCGACCTGGCGTGACGCTCCGTATTTCACCGAACCCGAACGCGCCGCACTCACCTTGGTCGAGGCTGTCCTGCAACCGGCGTCGCAGGGAGAGCGGGTACCCGAGGAACTCTTCGCACGCGTGTCCGAGCACTACGACCACACTGCCCTGTCCACCCTCGCGATAGCCATCGGTCAAGTGAACTTCTTCATCCCGCTGGCCCTCATCGGCAAACCGCTGCCCGGCCGCCCGCCCGCCGAACAGTGGACCCCCGTGTCGGCTTGACAATTCGGCCGCGCCGGAATCACCCGGCGGTGCCCGGTCGCATGGCTTTGAGAAAAGCCTCGACCAGGGCATCGGCGTATTCGAGGGTGAGCGGACCGGACCGGAGCAGCCAGCGCTGATAGACAGGCGCGTACAGCAGTTCGAGTGCCAGGTCGAGATCGGCATCGGCGGCGAGCTGACCGGCTCGCTGTGCGCTACGCAGCCGCTCCTTCTTGGCCTCGTCCACGGGCCCGGCCAGTTTGGCGTGGTATTGGGCGGCCAAGGCGGGATCGCTGATGATCTCGGTGTTGAGCGCGCGGATCGGGTTCTCGAACGCGGGGTCGGCGAATTCGGCCACCGTAGCCCGCATGACCACCTTGAGATCGGCCTCCAGATCGCCGGTGTCGGGCAGCGCCATGCTCTGCTCCGGCCCGCTCTCGCTCAGCACCAGGAAGGCATCCAGGACCACCGCGCCCTTGGAGGGCCACCAGCGGTAGATGGTCTGTTTACCCACGCCTGCCCTGGACGCGATGGCCTCGATGGACAGCTTGGCGTACCCCAACTCCGCGATCAACTCGCGAGTCGCGGTGAGGATGGCCTGCCGGGAGCGCTCGCTGCGGCGGGCGGGATCGGGCGATTTGACCATGCCCGGATACTAACACAGCAATGAGACGAGACGGTCCGTCTTGACAGTGACATAGACGAGACGTATCGTCTTGCATTGTCATAACCGATCGAGCAAGAGGAGGTGGAGCCGATGACCCGGGTATGGCTCATCACAGGTGCGTCACGAGGACTGGGCCGGGCATTCGCGGAGGCTGCGCTACAGGCGGGCGATCGGGTGATCGGGGCCGCGCGCAACGTCGAGCCTCTCGCCGACCTCGCCCGGCGGTACCCCGACCACCTGGTGCGGCTGCCGCTCGACGTCACAGACCGCGCCGCCGTCTTCGCGGCCGCGGAGCAGGCGTGCGCGGCCTTCGGCAGGCTCGACATCGTGGTCAACAACGCCGGCGCGATGCTCTTGGGCATGGTGGAGGAGGCGAGCGAGGAGCAGATCAGAGCCCACTTCGACGTCAACCTGTTCGGCGCCGTATGGGTGACCCAAGCCGTGCTGCCGTACCTGCGCGCACAGGGCGGCGGGCGCATCCTTCAGGTCACCACGATGGGTACCGGCGGCGGTTTCCCGATGGTCGGCCTGTACGCGGCCGGCAAGTCGGCGCTCGACTCCGTGAGCGAGGCCGTGGCGATGGAAGCCGAACAGTTCGGCGTCAAACTCACCATCGTCCAGATGGGCGGCTACGACACCGGCCTGTTCACCACGGGCACCACGACGACCACAGCGGACCCGCACTACCAGCAACTCCGCGACAAACTGACCGAGATGTGGGGCGACGAAGCCGGCCCCGCGCCGGACACCGCCGCTCCCGTGATCATGGAACTGGTGGACCTGCCGGACCCGCCACGGCGACTCATCGTGGGCTCCGGGTCCTTCGACATAGTCCAGCAGGATCTGCAGGACCGCGCGGCGAACTATCGCGCCTGGGAACACCTCAGCCGCAAAGTGCCCGGATGACGATCACACAGGACGAACAGCGTGGCGAGCCGAACGCCCCGGCGCTCGGAAGCAGGCGGCGCATCAGGCGTCATTGATCAGCGGTGTTCGACATACGGCGGATTACACCCGTCGACCTGAGCAAGACCGCAGCCGAGATCGACGTCACCCGCATCGCGTGACCGTCGTCGCCGGCGTGGGTGGCGTCGTCGCGCTGGTCATCGCCTACCGCCGCCAGCGCGACCTCGAGCAGAGCCGGTTCGTCGTTGGTGCGACCTTCAGCGGCGACGTCTCGTTCCACGATGCGACCTTCACCTGCGATGCCGAACGACGGTGATGTTGCTTGCGCCCGGACCAGGAGCGCGGATCACATGGTCGCAAGCAACGTGGCGATCAGTTCCTCACTCGAGCGGGCACATTGGTCCAGCCCGCGACGCTGGTTTGCGTCGCTCTCCGCAGACCCGCACGATCCAGCTCGTAATCGGGCATGAAATCGAGCATCACGTCCAGGGCGATCCGGCCTTCCAACCGCGCCAGGGCAGCGCCGAGACAACTGTGGATGCCGTAGCCGAAGCCGAGGTTGTGGCCGGAGTGCGGTCGGTCGATGTCGAAGCGGTCCGCGTCGGGGAATGCCCGTTCGTCGCGATTCGCGGAGGCCAGCAACATGAGTACGGGGCTGTGGGTGGGGATGGTTTGTCCGTGTAGACGCACTTCGCGCTGGGTGTAGCGCAAGTCGTATTGCACAGGCCCCTGGTAGCGCAGCAGTTCCTCGAAGGCGCCGGGGATCTTGGATCGGTTCGCGCGCAGGTCCTGCCACTGCTCGGGGTGGTCGGCGAAGATCACCGCGGCGTTGCCCAAGAGTTTTGCGACGGTCTCGGCTCCGGCGCCGGCCAGCAGTGAGGCGAAGCCGAGGATCTCGCGATCGGTGAGCCGGGTGGGTGTGCCGTCTTCGCGCTCCACCTCCACCTGGGTGAGGCGGCTGATCATGTCCTCTCGGGGGTGGGCCCGGCGTTCCAGGATGAGCTGGTGATAGAAATTCGCGGTCGCCTCCAGCGCCAGGCGCGCTTCCGGTGTCGGCCCGGCATATCCGGTCTTGCGTTCCATCGGCGCTGCCAGCCACCGGCGCAACTGCTGCCGGTGTTCGGGGGGAACGCCGAGCATCGTGGTGATGACTTCGATCGGGAATAGTGCCGAGAAGTCCTCGACCAGGTCGAACCGATCCGGATCGAGCTGTTCGGCGAAGCGGTGGACGGTTTCGCGGACCATCGGCTCCAGTCCGGCGATGGCGCGCGGGGTGAAGACCTTGCTCACCAGTTTGCGCATCCGGGTGTGGCCGGGCGGGTCCATCATGATGATCATCGGTATCGCCTCGTCCGGAGGATCGGGATCGAGAACCATCTCGAGCGTGATGCCCCGCGCCGACGAATACGTCTGGAAGTCCTTCATCGCCGGTGCGACGTCTTCGTAGCGCGACAACGCCCAGAAGCCGTACGCCGGGTTGTGGTAGACGGGGGCGTCGTCGCGCAGCCGTCGGAAGGTCCGATCCGGGTCGGTAAGGAAATTTTCGGAATAAGGGTCGAAATCGATCGTGTCGTCCGGGACAAGCGTGTCTGTCATCGGTATCTCTACTGTTCCGGGAAGGGTCCGTGACGCACCGAGTCACCAGCCGGATGCCGGGATCGGTTGCGGGAGCGGATGTTTCGAGTGCCAGAAGCTCCGGTACGATCTGATGTTACAGTTTTTACGATACTTGTAAAGGATGTAAATGGATTCGGATGCCGCGCTCAGCTCGGACACGACCACCCGAACGCGGATCCTGCGGGCGACCTTCGAGGTGCTCGGCCGCCGAGGGCACAGCAAGCTGAGCCTGTCGGATGTCGCCGCCCAGGCCAAGGTGTCGCGGCCGACGCTGTATCGCTTGTTCTCCTCGAAAGAGGAACTGCTCGCCGCATTCGGCGCCTACGAACAGCGCAACATCGAGGACGGGCTGCGGGCCGCCACCGTGGGACGGACCGGCCGCGACCGGCTGGACGCCGTCCTACGATTCATCGTCGAGTTCCAGGATTCGTATTCGCTGAGCCATCTGGTCGATGTCGAACCCGATCACGTGCTGACGCAGATCGCGCGGGTGCTGCCGATCATGCGCGGGCTCATTCAGCCGATGGTCGAGGGCGACGACGCGGAGATCGTCGCGGCCACGATCGTGCGACTGGCGGTGTCGCACTACCTCGTCGCCGGCGATGACAAGGCGGCTTTCCTCGCGCAGCTACGACATGCGGCGGGAATCGACGCGGCCGACCGGCCGGAGCCACGGCCCCGTCGATGAGGTCGGCTGCGCGTTTCAGGGCTTGGGCTTGCGCTTCCAGACGAGGAGCATGGAGTCACCGGCGGGTTCTCGTGGCAGGAAGATGGCGATGGCACCCGCGACGATCAGCGAAGCCGAAACCGTCACGTAGGACGCGAGTTGGAAACCCTCCATGGACGCGGCTTTCATCGCGTAGATCAGATCGGCCTTCTGCTGGGCGAAGGCCGGGTTGGTGGGACGCTTGGCCATTTCGAGTACAGCGATGACGCTCTCGCGGGCGAAACTCTTCTCGTTCGAGGTCATCAGGAAGTCCGGGATGGCATCGATGCGCGGCCCGACCTTCGTTGTGTACACCGACGCCACGATCGATCCCAGTACCGCGACGCCAAGAGTTCCGCCCGCCTCGCGAGTGGTGTCGTTGACCGCCGAACCGGCTCCCGCCTCATCGAGAGCCACCGAGGACATGATCGATTCGGTCGCGGGGCCCTGCACGATCGCCAGTCCCAAGCCCATCAACACCATCGAGACCAGCACAGGACCCACATACTGGGTCTCCACTTTCACCTGCCCGGCGATGAACATCCCGATACTCATCACCACCAGACCGAAGACGATGACCGCTGTGGTGCCGACCTTCTGGGCGATCAGCGTCGCCAATGGGGCGCCGACGGCGATGGCCGCGGCGAACGGTAGCGAGTGCAGCCCGAACTGCAGCGGTGACAGTTCCATCACCCCTTGGAAGTATTGGGTGATCATGAACAGGAATCCGAACATGGAGAAGTAGCCGACCGCGATAGCCACCGCAGGCAGGGAGAATCGCCGGATCCGGAACAGGTTCATGTTCAGCACGGGCGCGGCAGCGCGCATTTCCCATCGGACGAACAGCGCGAAGCAGACCACGGCGAAGATGAAGCCGGCCAGGGCGGCCGGGGAAAGCCAGCCCTGATGCGGAGCCTCGATGATGGTCCACACCAAGGTGGTGACGCTGAGCAGCGAGAGAGCGATGCCGATGACATCGAGCCTGCCGGTGTGTGCCGCCTTCGACTCCGGAAGCAGTATGCGGGCGAGAACCAGGACGATTGTGGCGACCGGAACGTTGACCCAGAAGACCGAGTGCCAGGAGAAATGCTCGAGTAGCCAGCCGCCGGCGGTGGGCCCGATCGCGATGGCGAAGCCTGCCATCGCCGTCCATGCCGCGATGGCGATCGTCCGTTCCCTTGCGTCGGTGAAGATATTGATGATCAGCGCCAAAGTCGCGGGGAATACGGCGGCGGCGAACACTCCCATAGCGGCGCGGGCGGCAATCACCTGAACCAGGTCGGTCGCCAACGCGCCACCCAGCGACATGACGGCGACGCCGGCCAGTCCGAGCATCATCACCTTGCGTCGCCCGTAGCGATCGCCGAGGTGGCCGAACGCCAGCAGCAAGCCGGCGAAGGCGAGTGTGTAGGCATCGACAACCCACTGCAGCCCACTGAAACTGGCGTGCAACTGCACACCCAGGGACGGCAACGCGACGTTGACGACGGTGTTGTCGAGCACTACGAGCAATTCCGCAACGCAGATGACGACAAGGGCCGGCCACCGCCCCCGCGTGCTCGGGGTTGCGGTGGGCACAGCCCGTGCGGTCGGCTCGGCGACAGATGAGTGGGGCATAGGAAATCGACTCCTCGTCATTGCGATGCGGCCGACTCGGCAAGTGGCTGCCGACCGGGCACGGCGATAGCCACCGCGAACCGGAAGCCACGGGGTGTCGGCGGGCAGCTCGATTCGCGACAGCACCACCTTTGCGGGGATGCCAGGATCAGGCCCCGCGGTGAGCTTCGGCCCGATCCCCTCCGACATGTTGATGTTACTTCGGGTAACGCTAAAGGGAGCGTAGTAGAACGCTTGGTCTATCGCAAGGGAGGCGTCGGGCCCTATTCGAGAAGATCTGGACCTGCGGCTTCATCAAGAAGACTGGATGGTCTACCGTTCGGCTCGTCGCTAGGCTGGATGGCCTGTACCGAGGGGAAGAGGCTCATGGCTGCGGATGCGCGACGGCGCTTGATCGAGAGCTCGATCGAGCTGATCAGACGTCGAGGTGTGGCCGGCACCGGGGTGGCCGATCTGCTCGAACACAGCGGCACCGCACGGCAATCGATCTACAAGCATTTTTCCGGTGGAAAAACCGAGTTGATCGAAGAGTCCGTCCGGACAGCCGGCGCCTGGATCGAGCAGATGATCGAGCAGATGGCCGAGACGCTGTCGTCGCAGGAAATGCTTCAGGCCTTCGTCGAATATTGGAAATGGGTCCTGGTGACGAGCGACTATCAGTCCGGATGCCCGATCGCCGCCGCGGCATACGGCGGAAGCGAAGCACCCGGCGCCCGAGAACTATCCAGCCAGGCATTCCGGCGCTGGGAACATCACCTGGCCGCGAAAGCCGTCGCACAGGGCGTACCAGCCCGGACAGCCCAGGGCCTGGCGACCACGACGATCGCGGCGATCGAGGGCGCGGTCATGATGTCGATCGCAGACCACAGCATCGCACCCCTCAACCGCACGTACGGCCAGCTCCGTGAACTGCTCCAGATCCATCTCGAGGCGCCCTGACCACGCCGCCCATCAGACCGGACGCGGACGGTTGCGAGCAGTCAGCTATGACATCAGCGTCGGTGGACGGTCGCCGCGCCAATCGTGGACGACGCGCGCGCGGCTGACCGGAGACGGCACGCGACGAACATGCCGGACAAGGCGGCACGCGATAGCCGAGGTCGTACCGATCGCCCAGGACGGAGTGAGGTCTCGTCGATGACGGAGAACCGACACGAAATCACGCAGATGTTGTAACTGCGGTCCGCACTCTTCGCCTAGGGTGCCGCCGCGATCGCCAGACCGAGCAACGCGACGACCTTGGCGACCTCCAGGCCGATGTACCAGTAGTGCGCGTGCGAGCGCGGCAGATCCTCGCCTGCCAGCACCCGATCGGCGCGGCGGGACAGCGGCGGGCGCACCGCGAGGATCTGGACGGCCAGCAACACCACAACCACGCCCAGACACAGCCAGGTCGCCGCGCCGGGGCCCACGATCAACACGGCGAGCACCAGCAGCGCGGCGAGCACGGTCTCGGCGATGTTCAGCGCACGGAACACCAAGCGGCCGATGCCGAGCCCCAGCGGCAGCGTGATCCCGGGCGCGCGGAACTTCAGCGGCGCTTCCAGGAACGAGATGGCCAGCACCATGCCGAGCCACAACATGGGCAGAAACCACAGGATGTGCTGCGCGACCGTGTTCATGTCGCGGACCTTACCGGTGGACCGCGTCCGCGCGGCAGAGTCCGATGACCCTGCCGCGCGGACCGGCCCGAGAGCTCAGAGCTTGACCAACGTCCGGCTGTACTGCGGGATCAACCGGATCTTGCCCGCGGTGCCGAAGTCGATGGTCACCGTGGCCAGTGGCCCGAAGCCCTCGGCGGCGATCACCCGGCCGAGACCGTACTTGTCGTCGCTGACCCGATCGCCCACGGCGAGTACCAAATTCGTGTTGTTACGCGTCGCGCCGCCGGGAGCGGGCCTGCGCGGGCCGCGATCGCGCAGACCGGGCCGTGGCTCCGACCACCCGTCACCGCGCGTCCAATCCCGTTCCAGCCCGTCGTCCTCACCGCCGCGCCGCCGCAGCCCCCTCGTTCCGGGCGATCCGGCGGGCTCGAGCCGGCGCCAGTCCATGAGGTGGCCGGGAATCTCCTGCAGGAATCGCGATTCCGGGTTCGACACCGGCTGCCCCCAGCCGGAACGCACCACCGCCCGCGTCAGGTACAAGCGCTGCCGGGCCCTGGTGATGCCGACGTAGGCGAGGCGGCGTTCCTCGGCCAGCTCGGCCGGATCGCCGAGTGCCCGCATGTGCGGGAACTGCCCGTCCTCCCAACCGGTCACGAACACCACCGGGAATTCCAGGCCTTTGGCGGTGTGCAGCGTCATCATCGTGACGACGCCGGAGCCCTCGTCCGGAATCTGGTCGGTGTCCGCCACCAACGACACCCGCTCCAGGAACGCGGCGAGCGAGCCGGGATCCGGCTCGCCTTCGCCCGCCTCCGGCAACAGCCCCTCCTGACGCGCCGCCTCCGCGTTGTTCTGCGCCTCGGAACTGAACTCTCGCGCGACGCTGACCAACTCGTTGAGGTTGTCCAGCCGGGCACCGTCCTGCGGGTCGTCGGAGGCCTCCAGCTCGGCGCGGTAACCCGTGCGCTCGAGCACAGCTTCGACGACATTGCCCACGTCGGGGAAGTCGGACTCCGCTCGTTCGCCCGCGGCCCGGATGTCGTCGAGCAGATCGAGGAAGCCCGCGATGGCACGCTGCGCGCGTGTGTTCAGCAGCGCCACCTTGCCTTCGGCGGCGTCGCGCAGCGCGGCGGCGAAACCGATCCCGCGCTGTTCGGCATGAACCGCCACGCAGGCTTCGGCCCGGTCGCCGATGCCGCGGCGCGGCGTGTTCAGGATGCGGCGCATGCTCACCGCGTCCTCGGGGTTCTCCAGCACCCGCAGGTAGGCGACGATGTCGCGCACCTCTTTGCGCTCGTAGAAGCGGACGCCGCCGACCACCTTGTAGGGCAGGCCCATCCGGATGAAGATCTCTTCCAGCGCACGGGAGTTGTTGTTGGTGCGGTAGAACACGGCGACATCGCCGTAGTTCGCCTCGCCCTGGTCGACGAGCCGGTCGATCTCGCGTGCGACGAACGACGCCTCGTCGTGCTCGTTGTCGGCGACGTAGCCGGTGATCAGATCGCCCTCGCCGGAATCGGTCCACAGCTTCTTCTCGCGCCGGTTCTCGTTGCGCGAGATCACCGCGTTGGCGGCGGAGAGGATGTGCTGGGTGGAGCGATAGTTCTGCTCCAGCAGAATGGTTTCCGCGTCGGGGAAGTCGCGCTCGAACTCCTCGATGTTGCGGATCGTCGCGCCGCGGAAGGCGTAGATGGACTGGTCGGCGTCACCGACCACGCACAGTTCGCTCGGCGGGACCCGATCCTCGGCGCCGTCTTCCACGTGATGGCCGACAAGCTCGCGGACCAGGACGTACTGCGCGTGGTTGGTGTCCTGGTACTCGTCCACCAGCACGTGCCGGAACCGGCGGCGGTAGTACTCGGCGACCTGCGGGTGATGCTGTAGCAGCGCCACCGTCTCGCCGATGAGGTCGTCGAAGTCCAGCGCGTTCGCCGAGCGCAGCCTGCGCTGATATTCGGTGTAGACCCGGGCGACCAGGCCGGGCAGCTCGGTGTCGTCGGATTCCGCGTCGGCGGTGGCGCGGGCCGGATCGATGAGTTCGTTCTTCAGATTCGAGATCGCCGTCGCGAGCAGGCGCGCCGAGTACTTCTTGGTGTCGATGTCGAGGTCGCGGCTGATCATGGTGAGCAGGCGCCGCGAATCGTCCGCGTCGTAGATCGAGAAATTCGAGTTCAGCCCGGGCAGCAGCGCCGCCTGGGTGCGCAGGATGCGGACACAACTGGAGTGGAACGTCGACACCCACATGGTGTTCGCCCGCGGGCCGACCAGTCCGGTCACCCGCTCCCGCATCTCGGCGGCGGCCTTGTTGGTGAACGTGATGGCCAGCACCTGGCCCGGCGTGACGCCGCGCGCGGCCAGCAGGTAGGCGATGCGGCGAGTGAGCACCGCCGTCTTGCCCGAGCCCGCGCCCGCCACGATGAGCAGCGGAGATCCGGTGTGCACGACCGCCGCGCGCTGCTGCGGATTCAGGCCGTCGAGCAGGCGCTCGGCCTCCTCGGCGCGCCGCTGTTCGCGCTCGGCGCGCTGCCGCTCGCGCTCCGCGTCGGTCGGCGGCGCTTCGCCGGCGGTGGCAGGCTGCGACCCCTCCGCCGCCGTACCGCCGGCGAACTGCGGTTTCGATGCCGGATCCGGGTGCACGATCCGACCGGCCTGCGTCTTGGGAGCCACCGTGATGTCCATCGTCCATCCACGCTACCGGCGGCCACCGACAGAGACGAAGCCCCGGGTGAGATCGGTATCGGTTCAGCGCCGGACGGCTGAACGGCGGGTGAACTCCCGCTGATGGGAAGCGCGGACGAAACAACCTGCGACTCTCGCGCGATTCCCAAACGTATATGTTTTGCATACCCCCCAGCCCGTGGCACACTGGCGACATGCTCAGCGCTTTCGCAAGACATCCGATTCGGCTGCCAGCCGAACGCCGGGATCGCGGAGCCTGTACCTGAGCACACCTTTCTGGGGGGACAATACGAGGCCCCACCAGGTCTGTTTCACGGTGAAAGAACTGACCGGTAACGAGCCGCGAGGACGCGCCGATCGATGTTCTGACACGAGGAGATGAATGATGAGCACCCCAGCCACGACGACCGGGTCCGAATCCGCACTGCCGCAGACCGAGGCCGAGATCGACAAGCTCCGCAAGGAGATCGACCGTCTCGATGCGGAGATCCTCGCCGCGATCAAGCGCCGGACGGAGATCTCCCGGATCATCGGCCGCACGCGCATGGCGTCGGGCGGGCCGCGCCTTGTGCACAGTCGCGAGATGAAGGTGCTGGAGCGTTTCAGCGAGCTCGGCCAGGAAGGCCACACCCTCGCCATGCTGCTGCTTCGCCTCGGCCGCGGTCGTCTCGGCCACTGACCGTAGAGCACGCGGCGCGCTCGCGAGACCGTCGCTTCCCTGGCCGCCCCGGGTGCCCACCACCCCGGGGCGGTCTTTTCATGTCCGCGGAGATCACCCGAGCGGGGCCGTCGAGCAACTCGGCGCGGCGCGGGCGACGGAAGCGGAGTTCGACGCCTTGTCGAACGCAGGTCGAGTCCCGCCCGGACTGCGAGCTCGCGCTGCCCGGGCGGCTTCCGCTCAGGTGAGGGCGATGTACTTGGTGGACAAGTACTCTTCGATTCCCTCGGTTCCGCCCTCCCGGCCGAAGCCGGACTGCTTGACACCGCCGAAGGGGGCGGCGGGATCGGAGATGACGCCGCGGTTGACGCCCACCATGCCCGATTCCAGGCCCTCGGCGATCCGCAGCGCGCGGTCGAGGTCGCGGGTGTAGACGTAGCTGACCAGACCGAATTCGGTGTCGTTGGCGGCGGCGAGCCCCTCGGCCTCGGTCTCGAAGCCCACGATGGGGGCGACCGGACCGAAGACCTCCTCGCGCAGGATCCTGGCTTGCGGCGGGATGTCGCGCAGCACGGTGGCCGGGTAGAACCAGCCGGGCCCGCCGGGCGCCTTGCCGCCGATCACTACCCGCGCGCCCTTCGCGACGGCGTCGTCCACGAGTTCACCGACCGTGCGCAATTGCTCCTCGTTGATCAGCGGACCGAGCGTCGTGTCCGGGTCGGCGCCCGGCCCGAGCCGCACGCTGCTCTCCATCGCCTCGACCAGCTTGGTGGTGAATTCCTCGAGCACGCTGTTGTGCACATGAAAGCGGTTGGCGGCGGTGCACGCCTCGCCGCCGTTACGCAGTTTCGCCAGCATCGCGCCCTGTACGGCGGCATCGACATCTGCGTCGTCGAACACCACGAACGGCGCGTTCCCACCGAGTTCCATCGAGGTGCGCAGCAGCCGGTTCGCGGATTTCTGCACCAGCTTCTTGCCCACCTCGGTGGAGCCGGTGAAGGTGAGCTTGCGCAGCCGGGGATCGTCGAGCAGCGGCTGGGTGACCGCGCCGGAGTGGCTGGAGGTGAGCACCGACAGCACGCCGTCGGGCAATCCCGCCTCGCTGCACAGCTTGGCCAGCAGGAGCATGGTCAGCGGCGTCGCCGAGGCGGGCTTGACGATCATCGTGCAGCCCGCGGCCAGCGCGGGGCCGATCTTGCGGGTGCCCATCGCGAGCGGGAAGTTCCACGGTGTGATCGCCAGGCATGGGCCGACCGGTTGCTTGTGCACCATGATCCGGCCGGTGCCGGACGGCGCGTGCAGATAGCGCCCGTGCACCCGGGCGGCCTCCTCGCTGAACCAGCGGAAGAACTCGGCGCCGTAACGCACCTCGTTGCGGCTCTCCGGCAGCGCCTTGCCCATTTCCAGGGTCATCAGCAGGGCGAATTCCTCCGCGCGGGCGGTGATCTGTTCGAACACCTCGCGCAATACCTCACCGCGCTCGCGGGCGGGCGTGGCCGCCCACCCTTCCTGCGCCGCGACGGCCGCGTCGAGCGCGCGCATCGCGTCCTCCGGAGTCGCGTCCGCGACCTGCGTCAGCACCTCGCCGGTCGCCGGATTGTGCACCGGGAAGGTGCCCGCGCCGGTGGCGTCGACGGGCCGCCCCGCGATCCACAACTGCGTCGGTACGGATTCGAGAAGTTCACGTTCGGACACCATGACGCCAGCCTATGCCTCCCGGCGCAAGCAAATCCGGGAACGTGCGCAGGTCCGGCCGACTCTCCGCACACGCACCGTGCGCCCGGCGGTGCCTGCTTGTACTCTCGGCGAACGTGAGCAGCGACATCACCGCGACGGCGGCATGGCGGAAACTGCACGATCACCACGGCAGCGTCGCGGGGCGACACCTCAGGGAGTTCTTCGCCGACGATCCGGCCAGGGGCAGCGAGCTGACCGTTCAGGTGGCGGATCTGCACATCGACTACAGCAAGCACCGCGTGAACCGGGAAACCTTGCATCTGCTGGTGGAATTGGCGCGCGAGGCGGGCGTGCCCGAGCGGCGTGACGCCATGTACCGGGGTGCGCACATCAACACCTCCGAGGACCGCGCGGTCGGCCACATCGCACTGCGGTTGCCCAAGGGCGAGACGATGATCGTCGACGGCGCCGACGCTGGCGACGAGGTGCACCGGGTGCTACGGCGGATGGGCGAGTTCACCGACGCGTTGCGCTCCGGCGCGTGGCGCGGGGCGACCGGCGAGCGCATCACGACGGTGGTCAACATCGGTATCGGCGGGTCGGATCTGGGACCGGTCATGGTGCATCAGGCGCTGCGGCACTACGAGGACGCGGGCGTCGGCGCGAGATTCGTCTCGAACGTCGATCCCGCCGATCTGGTCGCGAAGCTGGACGGGCTCGATCCGGCCACCACGCTGTTCATCGTCGCGTCCAAGACCTTCTCCACCCTGGAGACGCTCACCAACGCGACCGCGGCCCGGCGCTGGCTGGTCGCCGCGCTCGGCGAGGACGCGGTGGCCAAGCATTTCGTCGCGGTGTCCACCAATGCCGAGCGGGTCGCGAAGTTCGGTATCGACACCGAGAACATGTTCGGTTTCTGGGATTGGGTCGGCGGCCGGTACTCGGTGGCCTCGGCGATCGGCCTGTCGGTGATGGCGACCATCGGCAAGGAGCGCTTCGCGGAATTCCTCGCAGGCATGCACGCCGTGGACCGGCATTTCGCCGAGGCGCCGCTGGAAGCGAACGCTCCGGTACTGCTCGGCCTGCTCGGCGTCTGGTACTCCAACTTCTTCGGCGCGGAATCTCATGCCGTGCTGCCCTATTCGAATGATCTGGCCCGCTTCCCCGCATACCTTCAGCAACTGACCATGGAGTCCAACGGGAAATCCGTTCGCGCCGACGGCACCCCCGTCACCACCTCCACCGGCGAGATCTTCTGGGGCGAACCGGGCACCAACGGCCAGCACGCCTTCTACCAAATGCTGCACCAGGGCACCCGGCTCATTCCGGCCGATTTCATCGGATTCGCGCAGCCCACCGACGATCTGGCGACCAGCGACGGCACCGGCAGCATGCACGACATCCTGATGAGCAACCTGTTCGCGCAGACCAAGGTGCTCGCGTTCGGCAAGACCGCCGAGGAGATCGCGGCCGAAGGAACCGATCCCGAGATCGTGCCGCACAAGGTGATGCCGGGCAACCGTCCCTCCACCACCATTCTCGCGCCGCGGCTCACCCCGTCGGTCGTCGGTCAGCTCATCGCGCTCTACGAACACCAGGTCTTCGTGGAGGGCACCATCTGGGGCATCGACAGTTTCGACCAGTGGGGTGTCGAGCTGGGCAAGCAGCAGGCGCTCGCCTTGGCCCCGCTGCTCACGGCGACCGAAGATCCGCGGCCACAAGGTGATTCGTCGACTGACTCGCTCATTCGCTGGTACCGCGCGCACCGCTGATCTCATCGCCCGCCGGGCCGAGCCGTCCCGGCGGGTGGGTGGTCGCGCCGGGCCTCGTGGAGTTGCCGGGCGATGTGCGACGTGGAGATGGCGATCAAGGTGCCGATGACGGCCAGGTCGAAGACGCGCGGAACGACGCGTGGTCCGTCTTCGCCGATGCCGCGAGCGGGGGTCGGCGAGCGGCACGCTTCGGACCGAGCCCCGTCAGCACAGTGATCCGCATCACAGGATGTCACGCCGACCGCTCCCGTGGTGTCTTGTTGCCGACCCCTCGAAGCGAAGGAGACACCATGACTCGGAACACCGATGTTGTCGTGGTCGGCGGCGGATACGCCGGCGTCATGGCCGCCAACCGCCTGACGCAGCGTGCCGACGTCACAGTCCTCCTGATCAATCCGCGCCCGAGTTTCATCGAGCGAATCCGCCTGCATCAGCTGGTGGGCGGATCCCACGAGGCGGTCGTCGACTACCGGAAGATCCTGAGCGAGCGCGTCCGGCTGGTGGTCGACACCGCGACACGGATCGAAGCGGCCCAGCGTCGCGTGGTACTGGCGTCCGGCGGCACGGTCGGCTACGACTATCTGGTCTATGCGGTGGGCAGCGACAGCGCCGACTCGGGTGTGCCCGGAGCTGCCGACTTCGCCTACCCGGTCGCCACTTGGGAGGCGGCGCAGCGGCTGCGGCCGGTCCTCGACGCCGTGCCCGCGACGGCCGCGGTGACGATCGTAGGAGCCGGAGCGACCGGTATCGAGACGGCCGCCGAACTGGCGGAGCAGGGCCGCCGGGTCACGCTGCTGTGCGGCGGGGCGCTCGGCCCGTACCTGCACCCCAGGGGTCGGCGCTCGGTCGCCAAGCGGCTGGCGAAACTCGGTGTGACCGTGCTCGAAGGTCCCGAGAGCAAGGTGACAGCCGTGACCCGCGATGCCGTGCGGCTCGCAGGCGGCCACAAGTTGTGCAGCACGGTGACCATCTGGACCGCCGGATTCGGCGTTCCGGATCTGGCCGCCCGCAGTGGCCTGAGCACCGACGCCGTGGGCCGCCTGCGCACCGATGAGACGTTGACGAGTGTGGACGACGAGCGCATCGTCGCGGCCGGGGATTCGGCGGCCCCGTCGGATCTGCCGTTGCGAATGAGCTGCCAGACCGCGCGTCCGCTGGGCGCGCACGCAGCCGACACGGTGCTGGCCCGGATCTCGGGTGCGCGGCCCGCGGCCATCGACGTGGGTTTCTTCGGCCAGTGCATCGGCCTGGGCCGGCGCGCCGCCACCGTGCAGGTCGCCTCCAGGGACGACATCGCGAACAGGTTCTACCTCGGCGGTCGCCTGGCCGCGAAGATCAAGGAGTTCGCCTGCGCGAAAGTCGTCGATGAGCTGGCGAACGAGGCACGTAAGCCCGGGTCGTTCGCTTGGGGGTTCGAGAACGACAAGCGCAGGGAACTGCTCCGGGCCGAGCGATGCGAAGTCTCGACCATTCGCTGAGCGAGGCGACCGATGCCGACGCCGTCGACCAACCGCGAATCCGGACCGAGTCGTGGGGTGGTGCTCTCGCGGGACTCCGCCGTGCGCATACGCTGCGCGGGCACCGATGTCGTCGCCTCGGCGTGTGACGATCGCACAGATGGACCGGATCGAAGGGCTACCGATGAACAGGACCTGGTCGTGGCGGCGACACACGATGGTGGCCGACAGCCGGGACCGGCCGTGAACGAGAGAGGCGAGCGATGAGCGACCACGCCACCGACCGGGCGACCGAGGCATTCGTCGCCCACCGTAACCTGCTGTTCACCGTCGCGTACGAGATGCTGGGTTCCGCGGCCGACGCCGAGGATGTCTTGCAGGAGACCTGGTTGCGGTGGGTCGAGGTCGACTCGGAGCAGGTGCGCGACGAGCGCGCCTATCTGGTCCGGATCACGACCCGGCAGTCGCTCAACCGGTTGCGCACGTTGAAACGCCGCAAGGAGGCCTACGTCGGTCCCTGGCTGCCCGAGCCACTGCTCACCGCGCCGGACGTGGCCGAGGACGTCGAGCTCGCCGAGAGCATGTCGATGGCGCTGATGCTCGTGCTCGAGACACTCTCGCCGACCGAGCGCGCCGTCTTCGTGCTGCGCGAGGCCTTCGACATCGGCTACGACGAAATCGCGGCCGCCGTCGACAAGACTCCGGCGGCCGTCCGGCAGATCGCGCACCGCGCCCGCAAGCACGTCGATGCCCGCCGCCCTCGCTCGGTGGTCTCCGTACGGGAGACCCAGGCGGTTCTGGAGTCGTTCCAGCGGGCGCTGGAGACCAGGGATCTGCAAGGCCTGCTGGACCTGCTCGCTCCCGACGTCGTCGTGGTCAGCGACGGCGGCGGCGTCAAGCAGGCCGCGCTGCGGCCGGTCGTCGGCGCCGACAAGGTGGTCCGCTTCGTCACGGTCGGCCTGCGCAAACTCGATGCCACGCTCACCGTCGGCCCGAGCGTGGTCAACGGCGGCCCGGCGCTGCTCTTGCGCCTGAACGGCGAGATCGACGGTGTCATGGCGGCCCGTGTCGAGGACGGCCGCATCACCGGTCTCTACTACATACGCAACCCCGAGAAGCTGACGCGCGTCGAGTCCGAGACCTCGCTCACCCTGCGCTGAATCCCGGTGGCGCAACGGCCACCGAGTAGCTTCCCGCGTTCCCGCGCAGCACCAGGTCGGCCCGCTGCCTCGTGGTCGCGACGAGATCCGCGTTGCGCAAGTCACTGGCACGCACCTTGTCGCGCGCTGCCGTGGGCGTGCAACCACCGCGAATGTGCCTGGCCAGCAGGCGATCCTCGATCACCTCGCGCGCCGCGTCCAGGTACCAGCATTCGTCCAGGAGTGCGCGAACCTCCGACCACCGCCGCGTGCCGAAGTCGTCGAGCAGCAGATAGTTGCCCTCGGTCAGGACGATGGACTGCCGGTCGAACACGATGCCGCCGGGCACCGGGGCGTCGATGGACCGGTCGAACGTGGGCCAGGGCACCGGCTCGCCCACCGGTGTGGTCCGCAGGCGTCGCAGCCCCGAGACGTAACCGTCGACATCGAAGGTGTCCGGCTCCCCCTTGCGCGCAATGCTTTCCGTCGCCCGGAGGAGGTCGTTGCCCAGGTGGAATCCGTCCATGGGCGCGATCTCGGCGATCATGCCGCTCGCCTCGCTGTTGATCGCGTCGCGCAACGCGGCCGACAACGTGGACTTCCCCGCGCCCGGCGGCCCCGCGATGCCCAGCAGATACCGTCCCCGCCCGGCCCGCTCCCGCACCCGCCGGACCAACCAGCTCAACGGTCTTTCGACGAACTCCCCTGCCACCGCCGCCACACTACCGGCGCATCCCACGCTCGTAACCGCCGTCGCCGATGTCCTCCCATGGATACCGCCCGCCGCAGGTGTCCACACCCGTCCACAGAACGCCTCCACACGAACTTCGACCATGCAGCGGGCGGTCTCGGAGTGGAGTTTCGCGTGGCCGCGCTGTGTCGCCGCGCGAAACAGCGCTACCGGCGATCAGGCACCATCGCGAAGGCGCCTACGCACCTGGGCGGACAGCTCGGCCGCCTGGTCGCGCAGCGCCTCGGCGAACATCCCGCCAGGCCCGGTGACGCCGCGATGCGCGAGGACGGTGCGCCGTACCGCGGCCGGATGATCGATCCGCAGCAGCGCGATGGTCGGCGGCAGTACGGGGACGGCGATGCCGGGAACCACCGTCACGCCCAGTCCGGCCGCGACGAGGCCGAGCTTGGCGAACCAGTCACGCGCGACGAACGCGATCTCCGGCTCCCAGCCCGGGTCGCGCCACGCACCGAGGAGGGTGGCGGACGGCTCCTGGCTGCCCGCGATCCATCGTTGGTCGCGCAGCAGATCGGGCGTCGCGCTGGCGGCACCCGCGAGCGGATGCGTGCACGCGACCGCGACGAGCAGCGGATCGTCCACCAATGACTCGATCTCGACGCCGGAGGGCAGAGTGTCGGGCAGGGTCACCACGGCGAGGTCGATGCGTCCTCGTGCGACGGCGGTGAGCAGCCTGGGGCCGAGCCCTTCGCGCAACGAGATCCGCAGCTGCCGGTCGCGGGCCGCGGTGGCGGCGATCGCGCGGGGCACCAGGGCGGCCATGGCGGTCGAGAACGCGCCGATGCGCAGGCGTCCCGCTGGGCGCGCCGCGAGATGGCGGATGTCGTGGCGGGCCTGCTCCAGCTCGCCGAGTATCACGTCCGCGTGGCGCAGCACGACGCGTCCCGCCTCGGTGGGCTGTACGCCACGGGCGTGCCGCTCGAACAGCGCCCGACCTGCCGCCCGTTCCATGAGCGCGATCTGCCGGGACACCGCGGACTGGGTGTAGCCGAGGTTCTCCGCCGCGGTGGAGAAGGACCCGCAGGCGGCGGCCTCCCGGACCACGCGCAGACCGGTCACGGTGAAATCATCCATGCGTGATGCTCATACCAGATATGCGAGACAATCGCTTGTCGCATGGGTAGGGCGGGCCTAGCGTCGTGGTCATGAGTGCGATCGAGAACAAGAAGCTGCTCGCGGACATCTTCGAGCAGATGTCCCTCGGCAATACCCGCGCGCTGAGCGACGCCATGGCCGACGACTTCCGCTGGGTGTTCCCCGGCGATTGGTCCTGGAGCGGCACTTGGGAACCGAAAACCGCGGTGCTGGAGCAACTCCTGCGGCCACTGATGGCTCAGTTCACCACGTACCGCAACGCCGCCGAGTCGATCGTCGCCGAGGACGACAACGTCGTCGTGCGGGCCCGCGCCGAGGCCGTGACCACGCGCGGGGAGACCTACGACCAGACCTACTGCTTCGTCTTCCGGGTCGCCGACGGGATGTTGCGCGAAGTGGTCGAGTACTGCGACACCGCGTTGGTCGAACGCGTGCTGACCCGACCCGCCTGATACCGGCACCGCTGTGCGTGAGCGGGCGGCCGCGCACCGCTGACGCCCGGTCCGGACAAGCCGCCTCGCGGCCCCGCCGCAGACGATGGCGATCACGATCATCCGATGCCGTCGCGACCAGGGCAGACGATCCAGCTCGGCCGGGATGACGGTCGACATGGCCGGCGCGGATCACTGCCGTACAGCGCGGAGCCGAATCTCGGCTACGACGCCGCGCCGCCGGTGGCCCCGAACCGAGTCAGGGGGCGCAGGGGCCTCAGACGAACGCGCGCTCGATGATCGCGCCGGTGTCGACTCCGGTGGGCAGCGTGCCGAACGCGATGCCCCAGTCGTCACCGAGCCGGGTGGCGCAGAAGGCGTCGGCGACGGCGGGGTGACCGTGGCGAACCAGTTGAGCGCCTTGGAGCACGAGCGCCATCAGCTCGACGACGCGCCTGGCGCGGTATTCGATGTCGTCGAGATCCGACAATTCCTTGCCGACCCGGGCGATCGCGTCGTCCAAGCGCGGGTTCGCGCCCCTGGCGAGCGACACTTCGTCGAAGTACGCCTCGACCGTCTCCGGCTGACGCCCCATGGCGCGTAACGCGTCCAGCGCGGCGACGTTGCCCGACCCCTCCCAGATGGACATCAGCGGCGCCTCCCGGTAGAGCCGCGGCATGCCGGATTCCTCGGCATATCCGTTGCCGCCCAGGCATTCCAGCGCCTCGGCCGCGTGCGCGGGCGCACGCTTGCACACCCAGTACTTGGTGATCGCCAGTGCGATGCGCCGCAGCGCCGCCTCGGCCGGATCGCGGCCCGCCCGATCGGTGGCGCCGGCCAGCCGCATCATCACGGTGGTCGCGGCGTCGGACTCGATCACCAGATCGGCCAGCACATTGCGCATGGCGGGCTGGTCGATCAGCTCGGCCCCGAACGCCTTGCGGTGCCTGGCGTGGTGCACCGCGTACACCGCGCCCGCGCGTATGCCGGTGGCCGAGCCGATCACGCAGTCCAGCCGGGTCATGTTCACCATCTCGATGATGGTCTTGACGCCGGCGCCCTCCGCGCCGACCAGCCAGCCGACCGCGTTCTCGTACTCGATCTCCGACGACGCGTTGGACTTGTTGCCCAGCTTGTCCTTGAGCCGCTGGATGCGGATGGGGTTGCGGGCGCCGTCGGGCAGCACCCGGGGCAGCAAGAAGCAGGACAGGCCGCCCGGGGCCTGTGCCAGGGTGAGGAACATGTCCGACATCGGTGCGGAGGTGAACCACTTGTGCCCGACGATCCGGTACGTGCCGTCCGGCTGCGGCGTCGCGGTGGTGGTGTTCGCGCGGACGTCCGAGCCGCCCTGCTTCTCGGTCATCGACATGCCCGCGATGAGCCCGGCCTTGGCAGACGGCTCGCGCAGCCTGTAGTCGTAGACCCGGGAGCCGAGCAGCGGTTCGAATCTCGCCGACAGTTCCCGGTTGTGCCGCAACGCGGGAACCACCGCGTAGGTCATGGAGATCGGGCACATGTGGCCGGCGTCGGCGACGCCCCAGGTGTAGAACTTCGCCGCGCGCGCCACGTGCGCCCCCGGGCGGTCGTCCAGCCACGGTGCGCCGTGCAGGCCGTGCTCGACGGCGACGCGCATCAGGTCGTGCCAGTGCGGGTGGAACTCGACCTCATCGATGCGGTTGCCGTAGCGGTCGTGGGTCCGCAGCACCGGCGGGTATTCGTTGGCCAGCCTGCCCCACTCCTGCGCCTGCGCGCCGCCGGCGAGCACGCCCAGTTCCCGTACCTCGGCTTCGGCCCAGCCCGCGCCTTCCCGGTGCAGGCCCTCCAACAGCGCCGGGTTGCGTGAGGCGTCGAAGGGCGCGATGTCGGGCACCTGGTTGAAGACTTCATGCGTCTGCATCTGACACTCCTGTTTCCAGCCGGGCGCCACCCGGGCCCGGGTCGTCGCGCACGCCCAGCGCGCGGATCGCGAAAGCGGTGAGTTCGGGGACCACGGATTCGCCGTGTGGCGCGTCGGCGAGCGGGCCGACCAGCACCTCGCCGATCGCGCCGACCAGTGCGGCCGCGCTGATCCTCGGCTCCTGCGGGGGCAGTTCACCCCGCGAGATACCTTCGTGCACCGCCGATTCGAAGGTCTCGGCGAACGCGCGCCGGAAACGCAGGCGTTCGCTGTCCACGGCCGCGTCGACCGGCTCGGCGAGCAGCACGTAGGCCAGGTTCGGATTCTTCAGCGCGCGGCTCGCGAAGGTCTCCACCGCCGCGGTCACCCGCTCGACGGCCGTTCCGCGCGCACCCGCCTCGGCCACGGCGGCGACCTCGCGGGCGACCACTTTCCGGAACACCGCGCGCACCAAGGCGGACTTGCCGTCGAAATTCTTGTAGACGGTGCCGGTGGCCACGCCCGCCTCGGCCGCGACCGCCGCCATGGACAGCGCGGCGTATCCGCCGCGAGACAGCACCTTGGTGGCGGCCTGCACGATCAGCCCCGCTTGAGCGTCCAAGCGGGCTTGCACGGCGGGGGTTCTGCGGTAGGCCACCCAAGAAGTGAAGCACGAATTCATTTCTTCACGCAAGGGTGCTTTTACGGCGTATGGTCGAGCGCGTGACCGTACTCGTCGAACGCAATGGCCCCGTGACCACCGTGATCCTGCACCGGCCCGAGGCGCGCAACGCGGTGGACGGGCCGACCGCCGCCGCGCTGGCCGACGCCTTTCGTGAATTCGACGCCGACCCTGATGCGGCGGTCGCGGTGCTGTGGGGCGACGGCGGCACGTTCTGCGCGGGCGCCGACCTCAAGGCGCTCGGCACCGAGCGCTCCAACCACGCCGCCGAGGACGGTGACGGCCCGATGGGACCGACCCGGATGCGACTGTCCAAGCCGGTGATCGCCGCGGTCTCCGGCTTCGCGGTGGCCGGTGGTCTGGAACTCGCGCTGTGGTGCGACCTGCGGGTCGCCGAGCAGGACAGCACCTTCGGTGTCTTCTGCCGCCGCTGGGGCGTTCCGCTGATCGACGGCGGCACCATCCGGCTGCCGCGGATCGTGGGTGCGGGCCGAGCCATGGATCTGGTGCTCACCGGACGCGCGGTCGGCGCCGAGGAGGCGCTGCAGATGGGGTTGGTGAACCGCGTGGTGCCCACCGGCGAAGCCCGCCACGCCGCGGAGGCCATGGCCGCGGAACTGGCCGCGCTGCCGCAGACCTGCCTGCGCTCGGACCGGATGTCGCTGCTCGAGCAGGACGGGATGACCGAGGAGTCGGCTCTGCGCAACGAGTTCCGCCACGGCCTGACGGCACTGGCCGGCGGCGCGCTGGACGGGGCTCAGCGCTTCGCGTCGGGCGCGGGCCGGCACGGCGCTCACGCTTGAGCCCGATGGGCCGCCTGAGCGTCATCGACGAGATCTTTCTGCGCAGCCATCGCGGGCTCGGCACCCCGATCGCGCTGCAAGGGCTGTGGCGGACGGCCGACCGGGTCGACCCGGCGTTACTGGTACGGGTACACGCGGCCCTGCGCTCGGGACCGTTGGGGCGCAGAGTGATTCGCTCGCGCGTGCCGGGCGCTCGACGGGCCTGGCGACCGAATGTCCGTGCGGATCCGATCCTCCGCGCCGAGGGCGTTGTCCCGGTCGCGGGACTGCTCGACTGGGCCGACGCGCAGGGCGCCGGGCTCGATCCGGAATTCGGTGTCGGCTGGCGGCTTTCGGCGGCGGCACTGGAGGACGGCGGCTCGGTCGTCTCCCTCACCTGCTCGCACGCGCTGGCCGACGGACGGGCGCTGGTGCTCGCCGTGGACGACGCGCTGGGCGGCGCTCGGGTTCGCCCGCCGGGAACTCATGCGCCAGAATCGGATTGGTCCGATGCCCGGCGTCAGTGGTCGATCGTCCTGCGTGGTACCGCGGCGGCGCTGCGGCACGGGATACCGCGGCAGCCCGCGACCGCGAGCCGGGACGAGCAGCCGCGCGAGACGGACCGCGCGACGCACAGCGCGATCCTGCAATGCCCGGCCGTGGAGTGGGACCGCGTCGCCGAGCGCGCGGGCGGCACGGCCAACAGCCTGTTCATCCACCTCGTAGCGACCATTCTCTGGGACAGCGGATTTCCCGGCGGCACGATCGAAGCCAGCCTGCCCGTCGACACCCGCGACGAACCTCGCGTGGACAACGACCTCGCCATGACCCGCGTCGCGATCACCCCCGCCGATACTCCGGCGACGATCCGCACGCTGGCCCGTTCCGCCTACGAGCGCCACATGTCCGCGCCGAGCGGTATGCCCGAAGAGCTGCTCCAAGTGATCCCGGACCGCTGGGCGTACGCGCTGTCCAAAGGCGCGGGCGAACTGGACATCCTGTGCTCGAACATCGGAACGTTGCCCGCCTCCTTGCGCGCGCTCGGCCCGCATCGCTGCACCGGCGTCGCCGCCCGCGCGATACATCCGGGCCTGACCCCCGGACGGCTGCCGCGTACCAGGCTCTCGGGCTATCTGTGCCGAATCGGCGACGACTACGTGCTCAGCCTGGTGAGCCTCGATCCGGCGCGGATCGAGTCGGCCGACGCGTTGCGCGAGTCGGCGATGCGCGCGGTCAGTTCCGCGGGCCTGCGCGCTTACGCGTGGTGAATCCGCGCGAAGGGCTCGGTCGACTACCCTCTTCAGCGCAGCAGGCGGACCGCGGTCATCGGCGGCTCGACGAGCCGCGCAACTGAGCCGCCGCAACCAAATGCTCGACCGCGTCGAGTCCGGCGTCGGCGACTCGGATCTGATATGAAATCGATGAATGCCGGCTGATTCCGGCAATTCGGTCGGTGCCGACGAGACTGCTGGCCGGTCTCGTCGGCCGACTCGCCGTGTCGGCGCGATCACCGATCCGAGCAACGCCGCCCGATACAGTTTTCCTTGCCGCGAACGCCGAATGGAGTTCGCGACGAGCCATTTGCCGGGTGAGTCCGTTTGCGTACGAAGTTCCGATTCGATCGATACTCGACTGGAGCATGATGAACCGCAAGCATTCACGTACGCTCGCCGCGATCATCGCGGTAGTCGTGGCCGCTACCTGCTCTTTCACCAGTTCCGATACCGTGGCGGGAGCCGAGCCAGGGGTGGTCGGCGCCGGCGGGCTGCATTTGATCGCGTCGGTGGACTACAACAATGTCGTACCCAGCGGGGATGTCGCATTGGGAATTCCGTTCGCGCACGCGGTCCGGGTGTCCGGGGACTTCTCGGTGGTTTCCGACGGCGCCGCGGCACTCCGTCGCGGGCGGATCGTCGCCGGATATCTGATCGGCTGCGCGGTAGACATTTCCGACGGCATCTCGGTGTCCATCGCCGGGGCCGTCGGCGCCGGTGTCGAATTCACGCCCGGGATCGTCATCGAGCTGGGTGGGATCGATTTCGGGGGATTCAACGAGAAGGGGATGCTCGAAGAACTGCCGGTCATCGTCGCACCCACCATTGCCATCGGCGCGGACACCACCTTCGGCGTCAACGGCGAACTCGGCGGTGAGATCACCGTGAATCTGGCGCCGGGCAGCGTGACCGCGGCGGTGATCGCCGAGGGTGAACTGGACAGGGAGTCCACGTTCCCGTTCACTTTCGCGCACACCAATACCCCGTTGAATGTCAGCGGATGCCTCTCCCCCGCTTCCGCGATGCCATTCGTCACCGTCCGCGTCGAGGCAACCAGCGGTATCGCGCAAACGACGGGCTACGGACCCCAGTTCATGTTCTGAACCGCTTGCGCAGCACATAGTTCAGCACAATGTATTTCGAGTTCCGCTGGGCGCGTGTGACTTCGCGCCCGCCGATTCGTACTTCGCACCGCTGTGGCCGGTGTGCGGGAGCAGGCCGACGGTGCGAAGTACGGGAGTGCGCTCAGAAGCCGGCGCGCTGGTGGACATCGGCGGGGACGGTGATGCCGGGAGCGAGGTCCGGGGAGTCGACCGGGGCGTCCCACATCTGACGCAGGGGAAGGACGCCCGCCCAGACGCCGCCTGTCTCGATGTCGGACTCGTCGTCCTCGGGGCCGCCTTCGCGGATCTTGACCGACGCCTCGGTGAGGTCGAGGGCGAGCACCTTCGTGGCCGCGAGTTCCTTCTTGCTCGGCGGCCGCACGCGCGACCACGCACCGGGCGCGGCGTGTTCGACGATCACGCGCAGACCGTGCAGACGTTCGTCGTGGCCGGTCACCTCGCGAGCGCGGCCGAGCACGACCGCGCAGCGATAGTTCATCGAGAAGTGCATGGCCGAACGCGCGTAGACGACGCCGTCCACCAAGGTCACCGCAACCGAGATGTCACCCGCCACGGCCGCGCGCATGTTTCCCGCGCCGGTCGAGCCGTGCAGGTAGAGCGTGTCGCCGTCGCGGCCGTAGGCGGTCGGCAGCACGACCGGCGTGCCGCCGAGCAGCACACCGAAGTGGCAGATCAGCCCGGCGTCGAGCACCGCGTCCAAGTCGGCGCGATCGGTCCGGGCGCGGTCGGTCAACCGGGTCGGCGTGCTGCGTGGCGTCGGGGAGAGCGGCTTACGTGGGGCGGCTGTTTCGGTCATGGACTCAGCATCGGGCTGCGAATGGCATCATCAAAGTGCCAATTAGAATGATTTTCAGCAGTCCACTTCGAGGAGCAGACCCGTGCTGGAGGACCTTCCCCTCGATCTCGACCGCGGCCTGGCGCAGCCGCTGGCGGCGCAGATCGCCGAACAACTGCGCCGAGCCGCGACCGGTGGACCGCTGCGCGGCGGCGACCGGCTGCCGTCCACCCGCGCGCTGGCCGGGCGGCTCGGCGTCAGCCGGACGGTGGTCGCCGCCGCCTACGACCAATTGCACGCCGAAGGCTGGATCAGCGGCAGACGCGGCTCCGGCACCTACCTGACGACCGCACCCGCCGCCGCACCCGCGCGCGGCGATTCCGTCCACCACCCGGGCGCCGCACCGCGGCTGTTCGATCTCGCCCCGGGAGCGCCGTGTGTCGACGCCATCGACCCGGCCGCGTGGCGCCGAGCCTGGCGCGCCGCCGCGGATCACTCCCCGCTCGTGCGCAAGGACCGCGCGGGCGAGCCGGAGTTCCGCACGGCGGTCACCGAGCATCTGCTGCGTCACCGCGGGATCGGGGCGGGCAGCGACACCGTGCTGCTCGCCACCGCGGGGACCAGCTCCGCGGTGAGCGAGTTGGCCGCGGCGCTGCTGCGACCGGGCGATGCCGTCGCCATGGAGGACCCGGGCTATCAGCGCGCCGCGGGGGCCTTCGCCGCGGCAGGCCTCGACGTCGTCCCGGTCCCCGTGGACGCGCACGGCCTCCGCGTCGATCTGCTACCCACCCGGATCAAGGCGGTGTATTGCACGCCGGCGCACCAGTTTCCGCTCGGCGCGCGGATGCCCGCGGCGCGGCGGGTCGAGCTGGTCGAGCACGCGCGCTCCGCCGGGATCTTCGTCATCGAAGACGACTACGACGGAGAATTGCGCTACGACACCGCGCCACTGCCACTACTGGCCACCATGGCTCCCGACGTGGTAGTCCACCTGGGCACGACGAGCAAGATCCTGTCCCCCAGCCTCGGGGTCGGCTGGTTGCTCGCCGCTCCGCAGATCGCCGAGGCCGTGCTCGCCCACCGGGAGCGCACCGGCACCGGCCCGAGCCCGGCGGGCCAGCGCGTGCTGGCCGCCTTCGCGGCGCACGGTGATCTGGCCAGGCACCTGCGCAGGCTGCGCCGCGCGTTGCCACCGCGCCGGGCGCTGGTGGTGGCCGAACTACGCCGCCGCGGCGTCGACGTGCTCGGCGACGACGCCGGGTCACACGTCGTCGTGCCGGTGGCGTCGGCCGAAGCGGAACGTCGCGTGATCGCGGCGGGGCAGGCGCGCGGCGTCGCGCTCGACGGCCTGTCCAGGTATTACCTCGGATCCCGCCGTGATCACTTCGGCATCGCGCTCGGCTACACGGCGTTGCCCTGGCCGCAGCTCGCCGCGGCCGTCCCGATGGCCGCGGAATGCCTCGCCCGGCCGTAGCATGGTCCGCATGAGCGAACAGGACATCTTGGCGCGCATCAAGGAACTGGTCGACCAGGAGCACCAGCTGCGCTCGCAGGCCACCCGCGGCGAATTGGACCCCAAGACCGAGCGCCAGCGCCTGGCCGAACTCGAAGTGATGCTGGACCAGGCCTGGGATCTGCTCCGCCATCGCCGGGCCCGGACCGAGCAGGGCGAGTCGCCGGACGGTGTCCGGGCCAATACGGTTTCGCAGGTCGAGGGCTACCTGCAGTAGGCGCGGCGATGTCGAGTACAACGACCGACTACGACGTCATCGTGATCGGTGGCGGACCCGCGGGCGAGAACGCCGCCGCCTACGCCGTCACGGGCAGCGACCGCACGGCCGCCATCGTGGAGCGGGAACTCGTCGGCGGCGAATGTTCCTACTGGGCCTGCGTGCCGAGCAAAGCGCTGTTGCGGCCGGGTCATGTCCTGGCGGCGGCGCGGGCGATGCCGGGCGTTTCGGCCACCGGTCTCGACGTCGAGGCGGTGCTGCGGCGGCGCGACGCCTTCGTGCACGACCACGACGATTCCTCCCAGGTCGAATGGGCCGAACGCAACCGCATAGACATCGTGCGCGGCACCGGCCGCCTCAGCGGCGCGCGCACGGTCGAGGTCGGCGGGCGGCAGTTGCGCGCCCGGCAGGCCGTGGTGCTGGCCACCGGCACCACCGCGAATGTCCCCGACGTGCCCGGCATGCGTGCCGCGCTGCCGTGGACGTCCCGCGACGTCACCAACCTGCACGAGGTCCCGCGCCGGATCGTCGTCGTCGGCGGCGGCGTGGTGGCCGCCGAGGCGGCGACGTGGCTGGCCGCGCTCGGAGCCGAGGTCACCCTCCTGGTGCGCGGCTCGGCGCTGCTGGCCGCGGCCGAGCCGTTCGCCCGCGACCTGGTCGCGGGGGCGCTGACCGAGGCAGGCGTGCGGGTGCGGTTCGGCACCCAGCCCGTCGCCGTGGAGCGCCCGGCCTCGAAGGACACCGGTGAGGGGTGGATCCACGGCGGCCCGGCCACGGTCCGGTTGCGCGGTCCCGAAGGCGAGTCGGCGCTCGAAGTGGACGAGATCGTGGTGGCGGCCGGACGCGCGCCCGCCACCGAGGGCCTCGGCCTGGACGCGGTCGGGCTGCCCGGCGGATACGTCGCGGTGGACGACCACCTCACCGCCCGCGACGTCGACGGCGAGTGGCTGTACGTGGTGGGCGACCTCAACCACCGCGCCGCGCTCACGCATATGGGCAAATACCAGGGCCGGGTGTGCGGCGACGTGATTGCGGCGCGCGCAGCGGGAAAACCGCTGGACGACCCGCGTTTCGTCGCGAGCTCCGATCACGGCAAGGTGCCGCAGGTGGTGTTCACCGCCCCGGAGGTCGCCTCCGTCGGCCTGACCGAAGCCGCGGCCAGGGAAGCCGGTCACGCGGTCGAGACCGTCGAATCGGACATCGCGGTGGCCGGATCGGCGCTCTCGCGCGACGATTACGCCGGTCACGCGAAGCTGGTGATCGACAGCGCCACCGACACGCTGCTCGGGGCCACCTTCGTCGGCCCCGAGGTGGGCGAGCAATTGCACGCGGCGACGATCGCGGTGGTCGGCCGGGTGCCGCTGTCCACCCTCTGGCACGCGGTGCCTGCCTTCCCGGCGATCAGCGAGTTCTGGCTGCGCCTGTTGGAGGCGCGGCGCTCGTAGCTACCATGCGAAGATGGTGGCAACAACGGATATCGCGACCGCCGACGGAATCGTCCGCGGCCGCCGGGGCCGCCGCGTACTGCGCTGGCGGTCCATTCCCTACGCGGCTCCTCCGATCGGGGACCTGCGGTTCCGCGCTCCACAGCCGGTCGAACCGTGGTCCGGCGTTCGGGCGGCGACGGATTTCACCTCCGCGGCGATGCAGCACCGCTCCGGGGCGCGGATCGGGCCACGCGCTTACCAGGCGACCAGCGAGGACGCGCTGACACTGAATGTCACGGTGCCCGCGACGCCTGCGGCGGGCCCACGTCCGGTGCTGGTCTTCATCCACGGCGGCGGCTACCTCATCGGGACCTCCGCGCTCGGGCTGTACTCCGGCGCGCGGCTGGCGCTGCGCGGCGACGTGGTGGTCGTCTCGCTGAACTACCGGTTGGGCGCGTTCGGCTATGTCGATTTCAGCGAGTTCGGCACCGCGGAGCATCCCTTCGACTCCAACCTCGGATTGCGTGATCAGCTCGCCGCGCTGGAGTGGGTGCGCACCAATATCGCGGCCTTCGGCGGCGACCCCGGCAACGTGACGATCTTCGGCGAGTCGGCCGGCGCGCACGCCGTGCTCGGTCTGCTGGCCACCCCGGCGGCCGGGGGATTGTTCCATCGGGCCATTGCGCAGAGCCCGCCCGCCGACTGGGCGATCACGCCCGAGGAGGCCCGCGGCTTCGCGCGCCGTTGTGTCGCCGCGCTGGGCGCCACCCCGGACACCGCGCACACCACACTGCGCACCGCGGGCGCCAACGACATCCGCCGCGCCGTCGATCGCGTCATCGGTCAGGTGGTGCGGGAACAACCGGGTGCCTTTCCGGTCTGCCCGGTCGTGGACGGGAAGTTCCTGCCGGTGTCCCCGGTCGAGGCGATCGCCGACGGCTCCGCGCACCGGGTGCCGCTGATCATCGGCACGAATCGGGACGAGGGCACGCTCTTCGCCCGGTTCGCCGACGAACTGCCGACCACCGCGGACCGGCTGCGCTCCGCGCTCGGGCGCTCCACCGAGGCCGAATCCCGGATCGCCGCGGCCTATCCCGGTTATCCCCAGCCGAAGGCCACAATCCGGGCCGGTGGTGACTACACCTTCTGGCGTCCTTCGGTGACCGTCATGGAAGGGCACAGCAAGCACGCGCCGACCTACGCCTACCGCTACGACTTCGCCCCGCGGGCCCTGCACCTGTCCGGGCTCGGCGCCACGCACGCGACCGATCTCATCCCGGTCTTCGGCATCGGCGACACTCCGGTCGGCCGAGCCTTCACCGCCGCGGGCGGGCGGCGCGGAATGCGAGCGGTCACCGACCAGTTCCAGGACAACTGGCTGGCTTTCGCTCGCACCGGCGCGCCGCTGCCCTCCTGGCCCGCCTACACGGAGGCCCGCAGGTCCACGTTGATCATCGACTACCCCACGCGCGTGGAGCACGACCCGGACCGGACGAAACGACTCGCTTGGCAGGGCGTGCGGGTCCCCACGCTGACCTGAGCCGGGCCGCTACTTCAGCAGGCGCGACATCCGCCGGTCCGCGAGGATCTTGCCGCCGGTCTGACAGGTGGGGCAGTACTGGAAGGACCGCTCCGCGTAGGAGACCTCGCGGACCGTGTCGCCGCAGACCGGGCACGGCTGCCCGGTCCGGGCGTGCACCCGCATGCCGGAACGCTTCTCGCCCTTGAGGCGGGCGGCGTCCTGGCCGACCGAGCGCCGCACCGCGTCGGTGAGCACCGCGCGCATCGTGCTGTAGAGCTCGGCCACCTTGTCCGCGGGCAGGGTCTTCGTGTTCGCGAACGGCGAGATCCGCGCGGCGTGCAGGATCTCGTCGGAGTAGGCGTTGCCCACGCCCGCCAGCAGTGCCTGGTCCACGATCGCGGTCTTGATCCGCTGCGAGGTGCCGTGCAGGATGTCGGCGAACTGGGCCTCGGTGACCTCCAGCGCGTCGGGACCGAGCCGGGCGATGCCGGGCACCGCCTTCGGGTCCGCCACGACATACGCCGCGAGCCGCTTCTTCGTGCCCGCCTCGGTGAGGTCGAAGGCGGGCGTCGCTCCTTCGGGGGTGAAGAAATGCACCCGCAGCGCCAGCGGGCTCTTGCCGCCCGGTTTGGGTGGCGTCGGGCTCGGTTCGTCGATCCAGCGCAGCCATCCACCGCGCGACAAATGCGTGACGAGCCACAGCCCGTCGCATTCCATCCCGAGGAATTTGCCCCAACGCCCCGCGCCGGTGACGTCGCGACCGGATAGTGCGGTGATCGGTGGCTCGAAGGTCTTCACGGCGCTGAGCGCGGCCACGTCGACGCGGCCGATCACCGCGCCGACCGCATGCTCCCGGAGGAACTGAGCCAACGCCTCCACTTCCGGTAGCTCTGGCACGGGGACCAGACTACCCAGGCCCACCGACAACCCGCCGGTTCTCGCGCGGGAGCCAGCGGTTCACCCGTCGCGGCGTAGCAGGTAGATGTCCATGATCCAGCCCTTGCGCTCGCGCAGCTCGGCGCGGCGGCGGACGATCTCCTCCCGCACCGAGGGCAGCGGCCCCTCGATCAGCGTCTCGTCCGGCATACCGAGGTAAGCGCCCCACCAGATGTGCACGTCCGCGTCCGCAATCGCGGTGAACGAGCAGTCACCGTCCAGCATCACCAGCGCGTTCTCGGTGCCGAGGCCCTCCTCCCGCAGGCGGCGGCCGGTGGTGATGCGCACCGGTTCGCCGATGCCGTGCAGCACGACGCGATGGCGCGCGGCCAGCGCCTGCGCGCTGGTGATACCGGGAATCACCTCGTATTCGAAGCGCACCACGCCACGGGCGAGCACCCGCTCGACCATCCGCAGCGTGCTGTCGTACAGCGCGGGATCACCCCAGACCAGGATGCCGCCGGTGCCGCCTGCCGCGGCGAACGCCGATTCCAGCAGCGCCGACCGGCGATCGTGCCAGTCGTCGACCACGTCCACATAGTCGGCGGGCGTGCGGTCGCGCGGTGGATCGGCGATGGGGACGATCCGGTAGGTCCGGTCGGTGTGCGCGTCCAGGATCGCCGTGCGCACGTCGACCAGTTCCTGTTTCGCCTCGCCCTTGCCGATCACGAAGAACGTCTCGACCTGCCGCATCGCCTTGATCGCCTGCACGGTGACCTGGTCGGGATCACCGGCGCCGATGCCGATCACGTAGAGCTTGCGCATGGGCTCGAGCTTGCCAGGCGGGCGGAAGCCCACAGTCGCCAGGCGTTGCCGAGGACGCGCCCGATCGGCTCGCTGTGCGTGCCACGCCGGAGACTAGAGTTGCCAGACGTGGCTCACGACGCGCTCGATCCGGCTTCCGCCCCCGACACCCAGTACGAGGACCTGCTGCGGCTGGTGCTGGCGTCCGGCTCGAAGAAGGCCGATCGCACCGGCACCGGAACGCGCAGCATCTTCGGCCACCAGTTGCGCTACGACCTCGCTGCGGGCTTCCCGCTGGTCACCACGAAGAAGGTGCACCTCAAGTCGATCGTCTACGAGTTGCTGTGGTTCCTGCGCGGCGACTCCAACGTCGGCTGGCTGCGCGACCACGGCGTCTCCATCTGGGATGAATGGGCCGACGCCGACGGCGAACTCGGCCCGGTCTACGGCGTGCAGTGGAGGTCGTGGCCGACCCCGGACGGCACCCACATCGACCAGATCGCCCAGGTGCTGCAAACCTTGCGCACCGACCCGGACTCCCGGCGCATCATCGTCTCGGCGTGGAACGTCGCCGACCTGGGCAAGATGGCACTGGCGCCCTGCCACGCGTTCTTCCAGTTCGCCGTGGCCGACGGCAAACTGTCCTGCCAGCTCTACCAGCGCAGCGCCGACCTCTTCCTCGGCGTGCCGTTCAACATCGCCAGCTACGCCCTGCTCACCCACATGGTCGCCCAGCAGACCGAGCTGGCGCCCGGTGACTTCATCTGGACCGGCGGGGACTGTCACATCTACGACAACCATCTCGACCAGGTCACCGAGCAGCTGAGCCGCGACCCCCGCCCGTTCCCCACGCTGCGGTTGCGTCCCGCGCCGACGCTGTTCGACTACCGCTACGAGGACGTGGAAGTGGTCGGCTACAACCCTCATCCGGCCATCAAGGCCCCGGTGGCGGTGTGAGCGAAAGCCGCGTGATCGGGCTGATCTGGGCGCAGACCCTGGACGGGGTGATCGGCTTCCGCAACACCATTCCCTGGCGTCTGCCCGAGGACATGGCGCACTTCAAGGACGTCACCTGGGGGCATCCAGTGGTGATGGGCCGACGGACCTGGGACTCGCTGCCGCCGCGGTTCCGGCCGCTGGCCGGTCGGCGCAATATCGTGGTGACCAGGCAGGCCGATTGGTCGGCGGAAGGCGCCGAGCGCGTGTCGTCGGTGTCCGAGGCGCTGGCCGCCTGCGCCCCGGACACGGTTTGGGTCGCCGGCGGCGGTGAGATCTACCGGGCCGCGCTGGAGTTCGCGACCGACCTGCGCGTCACCGAGATCGACACCGCGGTCGAGGGCGACGCCTTCGCGCCGCCGATCGGACCGCAGTGGCGGCCCGACGTCCCGGAGTCCTGGCGCACCTCGTCCAACGGTCTGCGCTTCCGCATCCGGCACTACACCCGGGAACGGCCCGCTTAGCGGGAGAAGTCGGTGAGCGCCACGCCGCGCGGAGCCGGGAACGCCGACGTCAGGGCCGGGGCCGGGCAAACCCGGCCCGCACCGCGGCCGGCTGGGGCATACTCCTCGATATGCGGTGGCCGGACGCGCGTCCGGTCGAACGCCTCGAGCCGTTGCCACCAGCCCGGCATCGGCTGTGGTGATTTGCGAAAGGCGGTCCATGGAAAAGAAATCGCTGACTGCGGTAGCGCGCCAGCAATTGAAGCTGGCGACCCTCGCCACGAGCGGACGCAGTTCTCAGACACTCTATGGCGGCCATACGCATTCGCTGCGGCAGACGGTGGTCGGTTTGAAGGCCGGGCACAGCCTGGCCGAGCACGACAACACGGGCGAGTCCACCTTGCTGGTGCTCAGCGGCACACTGGTTCTGCTCAGCGGCGCCAACGAATGGAAGGGCTCGGAAGGCGACCTGATCGTAGTGCCCAAAGCGCGCCACAGCGTCAAGGCGATCGACGACGTCGCGTTCCTGCTGACCGTCGCGATGTAGCCGCCCATGCGGGTCCGCACCGCGGCCGGACCGACCGGGCATTAGGGTGTCGATCATGGGTGAGCCGCAGCCGATCCTCGAACCGCTCACGCCGTCCGCGATCTTCTTGGTCGCCACGATCGACGAGGGTGGCGAAGCGGCGGTCCGCGACCTGCTCGCCGACATCACCGGCCTGCGCCGTTCGGTGGGCTTCCGCCTGCCGGGCGCGAATCTGACCTGCGTCACGTCGATCGGTTCCGACGCCTGGGATCGTCTCTTCGCCGGGCCGAAACCCGCTGAGCTGCATCCGTTCCCCGGCTACGTCGGCGCCCGCCACACCGCGCCCGCGACACCGGGCGACCTGCTGTTCCACATCAAATCCGAAGTGCAGGACGCCTGTTTCGAGCTGGCCATGGCCATCGGCGACCGGCTGGCGGGCGCGGGCACGATCGTGGACGAGACGGTCGGCTTCCGCTATTTCGAGCAGCGCGACCTGCTCGGTTTCGTGGACGGCACCGAGAACCCGGAAGGCCGCGCGGCCGCCGCGACCGCGCTGGTGGGCGACGAGGACCCGCGATTCGCCGGCGGCAGCTACGTGATCGTGCAGAAATACACCCACCCGCTGTCGGACTGGCGCGCGCTGTCGGTCGAAGAGCAGGAGCGCGTCATCGGCCGCACCAAATTGGACGATTTCGAACTCCCCGACGAGGTCAAACCTGCCGACTCGCACGTCGAGGTGAACACGCTGATCGATCCGGACGGCACCGAACGCCAGATCCTGCGCGGCAACATGCCCTTCGGCAGCGTGCGCGAGGGCGTGTTCGGCACGTACTACATCGCCTACGCGGCCACGCCGAGCGTCACCGAGCGCATGCTCACCCGCATGTTCCTCGGCACCGACGAGGCCGCCTACGACCGCATCCTGGATTTCTCCGTCGCCCGCACCGGCACCTCGTTCTTCGCACCCAGCGTCGATTTCCTCGACGATCTGCCGCCCGCGCCGCGGGCGACGGCGGAAACCGCGGTGTCGGTGGACTCAGCCGGTTCGGCAGAACTGTCCGGCACCGCCGTGCCCTCGGGCGACGGCGCCCTCGGTATCGGCTCGTTGAAAAGGAGCACCCGGTCATGAACAACCTCCATCGCGAACTAGCGCCGATCACCTCCGAGGCGTGGGCGGCCATCGAGGAGGAGGCGGCGCGTACCTTCAAGCGGCACATCGCGGGCCGCCGGGTCGTCGACCTGTCCGGCCCGCACGGCGTCGACTACTCCGCGGTGGGCACCGGGCACACCACGCCGATCGACTCCCCCGGCTCCGGAGTGTTCGCTCGCCGGCGGGTGGTCGCGCCGCTGGTCGAATTGCGCGTACCCTTCACGCTCTCCCGCGAGGAACTCGACAACGTGGAGCGCGGCGCCCAGGACGCCGACCTGGACCCGGTGAAGGACGCCGCGAAGAAGATCGCGTTCGCCGAGGACCGGGCGATCTTCGAGGGATATCCGGCCGCGCACATCACCGGCATCCGCGCGAGCTCGTCCAACGAGGCGATCACGCTGCCCGGCGACACCCGGCTGGTCCCGGAGGCGATCGCACAGGCGTTGAGCGCCCTGCGGCTGGCCGGCGTCGACGGACCGTACTCGCTGCTGCTCAGCGCGGACCTGTACACGGCGGTCAGCGAAACCTCCGACCACGGCCACATGATCCGCACGCACATCGAGCGCCTGATCCCGGAAGGGGAGATCATCTGGGCGCCTGCCATCGACGGCGCGATTCTGCTCACCACCCGCGGCGGCGACTTCGATCTGCGCATCGGCCAAGACCTGTCCATCGGCTACCTGTCGCACGACAGCACCTCGGTCCAGCTGTACTTCCAGCAGAGCCTGACGTTCCTGGTGTACACCGCCGAGGCCGCGGTCCCGCTGACCGTCTGAGCACCACTCGCGCGTCGGCCACATCTGGGAAACCGCCAGGTGTGCGCCGGTGCGCGAGGCGGTAGCGTGAGCCGGAAATGCGCCCGAGGCAGGTAGGTGAGATGACAACGGTGCGGGCAGGTGTGGTCCCGACCCAGCGCGCCGCGCTCTACAGCGTGTTCGGCATCCTGGCGACCGTCACGATCTGCGGCTCGTTCGTCGCCGCGTTCGGGGTGAACCGGGTGTTCACCGGGCTGCTGGCCGGCGCCGTCGTCGGTATCGCGGTGCTGGTCGCGTTGTTCACCAGGGACGCCATCGTGCTCACCGACCACGCCATCTACCGGCGCAAGCCGTGGACGGTCTCCAGCATCTCGTGGGACCGGGTGGTGGCCGGGCGCTTCACCCTCGACGAGCGCTCCCGCTGGTCGCTGGCATTGGATCTTTCCGGCGGCGACGAGCCGCACGGCGAGCTGGTCCTGCTGTCCATCCCGCCGGTGGTCCGCCCTGTCGCGGGCGCTTACGACCTGCGCAAACGCGATCAGGTCACGGAGATCCGGGCGATCCTGCGGCGCAAACGCATTCCGGTGACCGTGCTCCCGCAGATCGCGGGCGCGCTACAAGAACACTGGCAGATCGCGCCACCGACGCACTGAGAAGCGCAGGCGGAGCGCGCGGACGCGGGACGCTGTGCGCCGGTTTCGGATACGTTGACAGACGTGTCCATGCCGAAGGGCGCCAACGTGCCCGTGCCGAGTTCCGCCGTCCGGATCGAAGTGGGCTGGTCGGCCGGGGCGGACGCCGACGCCTCCGCACTGCTCGTTGCATCCGGAAAGGTGCGATCCGACCGCGATTTCGTCTTCTACAACCAGCCCGCGCATCCTTCCGGGGCCGTCCGCCACGAGGGCAAGCGGACGGGATCGATCGTGCTGGACGTGCTGTCCGTGGACTTGGCACGGGTCGAGCCGCAGGTGGACGGCGTCGTGATCGCGGCAGCTACCGAGGGCGACGCCGTCGGGCAGCTCGAGGGACTGTTCGTACGGGTCGTGGACGCGGGCAGCGAAGCGGAGCTGGCCCGCTTCGACAGCATCGGCGCGACGAGCGAGACCGCGGTGGTACTCGGCGAGCTGTACCGGCGCGACGGCGGCTGGAAGTTCCGCGCGGTGGGCCAGGGGTACACCTCCGGTCTGGCCGGACTCGCCACCGACTACGGGATCTCCGTGGACGAAGCGCCCGCCCCGCCGCACGAATACGCGCCTCCGCCACCGCCGCCCGCGCCGTCGCACGAGTTCACGCCGCCACCGCCACCGTCCGGGACGGTACCGCCGGAGCCTGGCCTTCTTGTGGCGCATCCGCCCGGATCCGGTTCTACCGAATCGGATCAGGTCACGCCGCCCGAGCCGAGCCCGTCGACTCCGCCCCCGGTGCCACGACCGAGCGAACCGGTCGCGCCAGAGACGGGAGCGGCCGAAACGAACCGATTCGCCCAGCCGCCTTCCGCGCCGGTTCCCTTCGAAGCCGGTTATTCGGGCACCCCGACCTGGCAAAGCCCTGCCGCACCGCCGCCTGGTCAGCACATCACGCCGGGCGGACACCCGGCTCCCTCCGACCAGCCTGTACCTCCGCAGTACCGCACACAGCCGAGCGACTACATGTCGCCGGGCAACCCGACGCCACCGCCGGACGGGTACCGGCCTTACGGCCGGAACCCAACCGCATCAACTCATTTCAATCCGGCACCGGGACACCACCCGTCGCCGCCTGGGCACCACTCACCGGGCCGGTACGCTCCCGCACCAGCGGGGCACAGCGCTCCTGCGTGGGCGGCGTCAGCGCGACAGCCTTTCGGCAAGCTCTCGCTGACGAAGGACTTTCCCTCGCTGTCGCTGACCGCGCACGGCGCGACTTCGGGCATCATGCGGGTCAACCTGAATTGGGCCTCGCCGCAGGGCACGAGCGGCGCGGTGGATCTGGATCTGTGCTGCTTCTGGGAACTGGCCGATGGGCGTAAAGGCGACATCCGTTCGGTCGGCGACAACGGGTCGCTGGAGCGGCCGCCGTTCATCCGGTTGGACGCGGACGACCGGTCGGGGACGAGTGCCGCCGGGGAGAACTTGGAGATCGATCTCGGTCACGCGGCCGAGTTCCGCCGGATCCTGATCTTCGCCACCCTTTACGACGGCGCGGCCGATTTGCGCGGTATCCGGGCGACCGCGACGCTGTACCCGGCGAGCGCCCCGCCGATCGAACTGAGCGTTGACGGTTGCACGGACGGCTCCCGGGACGTGGTGCTGGCGCTCATCGAGAACACCGGCACGGAATTCGTGGTGCGCCGTGCGGGCCGCTTCATCCCGCCGCCGCCGAACCGTCCGCGCTGGGGCGTGACCGAGGTCGACAAGGCCTACGGCTGGGGACTGGACTGGATGCGGGGCACCGGTAAGTCCTGAGACGCGGGCAGCGGGCGCCGCGAGCCGGTCCGGCAGCACGACCGCCTCGGCCAGGTCGCTAGGACATATCTCGCCCTAGGGGCATCCGGCAGACTGGACCCCGTGTTGGAAACGTCGGCCCGCTTACTGCGTCTGCTGTCGCTGTTGCAATCCCCCCGCGACTGGACCGGCGCCGAACTCGCCGACCGACTCGACGTGGACGTGCGCACCGTCCGCCGGGATATCGACAAACTCCGCACGCTGGGCTATCCGGTGGACGCGACGCCCGGCGTGGCGGGCTACCGGCTCGGCGCGGGTGCGAAGCTGCCACCGCTGCTGCTGGACGACGACGAGGCGGTGGCGGTGGCGCTCGGCCTGCGCACCGCGGCGGGCGGCACCATCGCGGGCATCGAGGACAGTTCGTCGCGCGCCCTCGCCAAACTGGAGCAGGTGCTGCCCGCCCGGCTGCGCTATCGGGTGGGCATGCTCCAGGCGGCGACGGTCATGGTGCCCGCGGGCGGTCCGACCGTCGACCCGGACGTTCTCACCGCCGTCGCGGCCGCCATCCGCGACAACCACCGCCTGCGCTTCGACTATCGGGCGCACGACGGCGCCACATCCCTGCGGACCACCGAGCCGCATCGCCTGGTCCATACGGGTCGGCGGTGGTATCTGATCGGCTGGGACGTCGATCGCGCCGATTGGCGCACCTATCGCGTGGACCGCGTGCTCCCCCGTATCCCCACCGGTCCACGCTTCACCCCGCGTGAGGCGCCCGACACCGACCTGTCCGGATACCTCTCCCGTGGCGTCACGACCGCGCCGTACCGCTACGCGGCCCGCATCACCCTGGCTGTGGCGGCGGAAGTGGCTGCCGAGCGCATCGCTCCGACGGTGGGAGTGATCGAGGCGGTGGACGCCGAGAGTTGCGTGCTCCGAACGGGATCCGATTCGCTCGACGAACTGGCGATCTACGTCGCCGGCTTCGGCTTCGGCTTCCGGGTGCTCGAACCACCGGAACTCCGCACGCGTATCCGCGAACTCGCCGCCCGCCTCGGCGCGGCGGTCGGCTGACCCGGTTCAGACCGGAACGGCCGCAACGGCTTCGATCTCGCACACAGCGCCGGGCACCGCGAACCCCGCCATGCGCACGCTGCGCGCCGCCATCGCGGGCGCGGCATACGGTCTCGCGGCGGGAGAGCCGTTGTCACCGAGGGACATCGCGGCGATCAACGCCGTCGCCGCACAGCCGTCGCTGATTCCGGAACTGCGCGGCGACGGCAGCGCGGGACACGCCCACCCGACGGCGGCGGCAGCCTTGTCCACGCTCGCCCGTGACGCCATTGATCTGTTCACCGGCCCGCTGTGCGGCCGTATCCGCGTCCGCGCCGCCGGCGATTGCGGCCTGCTTTTCGTCGACGCCTCGCGGCCCGGCCGCCGCCGCTGGTGCTCGATGGACCGCTGCGGCAACCTCAGCAAGGTTCGCCGCTACCGCGGACAGGAGTGACCCGCGCCAGGGATGTCACAGTCCGCGCCCGCGCGTCGTCGTCTCGATGAAGCGATGGGAACGCCCATCGGCACCGATGAGATCGGAGACAGTCATGACCGCGAAGATCCTGGTCACCGGCGGCACCGGAACCCTGGGCCGCGAGGTGCTGCCGCTGCTGCGCGACACGGGCGCCGACGTACGCGTGCTGAGCCGCGCCGAACGTCGCGCCGACGGCGGCATCGAGTTCGTCGCCGGAGACCTGCTGCGCGACCAGGGCATCGCCGCCGCGGTGGCGGGCATGGACACCATCCTGCACTTGGCGGGCGATGCGAAGGGCGACGACGTGGCGACCGCGAATCTGCTGCGCGCGGCGGCGGTCGCGGGTGTCGGGCATGTCGTCTACATCTCGGTCACCGCTGCCGAGTTGCTTCCGCTGACCTACTTCCAGGCGAAGTTCGCCGCCGAGCAGGCCGTCGCCGAGTCGGGCATCCCGTGGACCATGGTGCGCGCCGCGCAGTTCCACGATTTCGTGCCGAAGCTGGTGGACACCATGCTGAAATCGCCGGTGCTGCCGATCCTGGGCGGGGTGCGCCTCCAGCCGGTGCACGTGCGCGAGGTGGCGGCCCGGCTGGCGGAGTTGACCGCCGGTGCGCCCGCCGGACGGGTGCCGGACCTGGTGGGACCCGAGGTAATCGGAATGCGTGACCTGGTCCGGGACTACTTGGCAGTGCTGGGCAAGCGGCGCGCGCTGCTGAGCGTCCGGGTGCCGGGCAAAGCCGGCCGCGTCTACCGCGCGGGCGAGAACCTGGTGACCGACGGCGCCGACGTCGGCGAGCTGACCTGGGCGGACTACCTGGCGCAGCGCCGGGGCGCGGTCCTGGCCGGATGACCCGGCCGCCGGTTCGGACGACGATCACCGTCTTGCCCTGGGCGTGCCCTGCGGCCGCGTGGCCCACCGCCGAGGCTCGGTTCGCGCAGACGCTCTGCGTCGAGGCGATGTCGCCGTACAACCGCGTGCGGAACAACAACGACCTGCTCGACGGCATCGTCGATCTGATGGTCGGTGAGATGGCGCCGCCCGCCATCGGTGGCGATCGGACGGCCTGGAACGGCTGCTCGCCGCGAACGCGGACTGACGCTCAGTCCATCCGAAAGGTCGCTTCGGGGTTGGACGTATCCCGGACGATGCGCAGCGCCTCGGACAACGCCGCCAGCTGCGCGGGTGTCAGCAACCCGACGAACCAGCGGTCGACGGCGGTGAGATAGTCCGGCAGCACCTGCGCGAGCCGCGCCGCGCCCGCCTCGGTGAGCACCGCGTAGGCGCTGCGCCGATCCTCCGGGTCCAGTTCGCGTTCCACCAGTCCGCCGCGGGCCAGACGATCGACCAGCCGGGTGACGCCGCTGGTGGACAGCGCGGTCTGCACCGCCAGCTCCGACATGCGCAGCCGACGCCCCGGCGAACGGCTCAGCCGCATCAAGGCGTTCAGATCCAAGCCGGACAAGCCGTGCGCCTTCCACACCGGCTCCAGTTTGGCGACCACTCCGCCGTGCGCCTCGAACAGCAGACCCATCGTCGTCAGACGCGGGTCGTCGAACAACTCGGTCACGTCCATGGACGAAACCTACCCCAGTGTTTTCTCTGCGGATAGTTGACACGAGGAAGAAGTAGTCGTAGAAATATGCGTACGCATTATTCCTCGGAGCAACTAATGGAGGTCTCCATGTCGTCCACCGCTTGGGTCGCCGGATTCCGCACCGCCGTGATCGGCCCGGACGAGCCGATCAAGTTCGCCGACTCCCGTGCGTTCACCGACCAGACGGTGCGCCAGGTGCTGCACTTGGCGGGCGGCGGTGCGCAGGTGCGTGTCGGGCTGACCAACCGTTTTGGGAAGACGCCGCTGACGGTCGGCGCGGCGCACGTCGCCCTGCGCAAGACGGGTAGCGAGATCGTCGCCGAGACCGGCGCCGCGCTGCGGTTCGGCGGCGTCGAGCAGGTGGTCGTGCCGGTGGGCGGCGACGTGTTCAGCGACCCGGTGGATCTCGCCGTCCCGGCGGGTACGGATCTTGCGTTGAGCCTGTACCTCCCCGGCCCCACCGGCCTGGCGACCTTCTCGCACCAACCCGGCGAAATCGCTTACATCGCGGACGGCAACGTCGTCTCCGAGGGCACGCTCGCCACCGCGGAGGAGTTCCCCGGACGGTTCTACGTGGTCGGCGTCGACGTGCTCGCGCCCGCGGAAACGCCGGTTGCCGTCGCGTTCGGCGATTCCTGGTTCGAAGGCGTCGGCACCACACCGGGAGCCAATCGCCGGTCGGTGGATGTCCTCAACGAGCGCCTGAACCACGGCTGGGTGGTCAACCAGGGCATCGCGGGAAACCGGCTACTGCTCGACCGAGTGGGCGAGGCGGGCATGGCGCGCTTCGACCGCGACGCGCTCGGTGTGCCCGGCGTGACCAGCGTGCTGATCAACTTCGGCATCAACGATCTCGGCCTCGGCGGCATGACCGGGCAACCCCCCGCGACCGCGGACGAGCTGATCGCGGGCTTCACCACCCTCGCGCGACGGGCGCACGCGGCGGGGCTCACCGTCCACGCCGCCACGATCGGCCCCTACGCCGGCGTCATCTACGAAGACCTGCATGTGGCCGAGGCGCAGCCGGCCCGTCGGCGCGTGAACGAATGGCTGCGCGGCTCCGATGTCTTCGATTCGGTGTTCGACGTGGCGCGCGCGGTCGAGGATCCGGAACGGCCCGACTTCATCCGCCCCGATTTCGACAGCGGCGACGGCATGCACATCAATGATGCCGGGGCGCGGGCGATGGCCGGAACAATAGACGTGACAACACTTTTCGGCTGAGGCGGCGCGCCACCCGCTAAGGCTCCAGACCGCGCAGCACGATCTCGACGCCGCCTCGGAATTCGTCATCGGCCGACATGCCCTTGGCCTGGCCCGCGGTCTGCGCCAGATACGGATAGTCCTCGGCGGGGAGGTCGGCCAGCACGATCGTCCCCGTCCCCCGCAACGGCGCGTAGTGCTTGTTCTGGAGGTAGCCGATCAGAAAGGCGATCAGCGTGCGCTGCGCGATGACGCGGGCGCGTCCGGTGAACCCGCCCTCGGTGAGCACGGCGAGCATCGCCTCCATCACGCGCAGCGATTCCACCGACGACTGCCGATGCCGCAGCACGAGCGGCACGGCAGCCGGATGGGCCGAGAACCCGTCACGGATGTGTTCGAGCAGCACCGTCACGCGCTCTCTCCAGTTACTTCCGGCGGGAAGCGATGTGTCGATCGATGCGAACACGTGGTCGGTCACCAGCACCTCGAGCGCATCGCGGTCGCGTACGTAGCGATACAGGGCCATGGTGGCCATACGCAGTTCCTCGGCCACCGCACGCATGGTCAGCGCGGACAGCCCGTCACGATCGACGACGGCGAGGGCAGCCGCGACGAGATCGGCAGTGGTCAGCGAGCGGGGACGGGGCACGGATTGACAGCGTACAAGCTACGCGCATACTTGTCGTAGGTGTATGAGGTACACCTACGAGAGGAGCTCCCATGTCGCTGCCGACCGCAGTCTCCGGTCGAACCCTGGTCGCCATCTCCGGCGCTCGGGTCGGGATACCGGATCCCGATCAGCTGATCCACCTCCAGTTCCGCCGCTTCGCCGGATGTCCGGTGTGTAACCTGCACCTGCGCTCGATCGTCGACCGTCGCGCCGAGATCGCCGCCGCGGGCATCCGCGAAGTGGTCGTCTTCCATTCCGGCGCAGAGGAATTGCGCAAGTACACCGCCGAACTGCCGCTGCATGTGATCGCCGATCCGGACCGCAAGCTCTACCGCGAATTCGGCGTCGAGACCTCACCCCGCGCGCTGCTCGACCCGCGCGGCTGGCCCGCTATCGTGCGCGGCGTGGCCCACGCCGCTTACGCGACGCTGCGCCGCAGGCAGGTCGCTCCGCCCACCAAGCCCGAGGGCGGCAGCCTCGGGCTGCCCGCCGACTTCCTGATCGCCCCCGACGGCCGCGTACTCGCCGCGAAGCACGGCGCGCACGTCTACGACCAATGGTCGGTCGACGAACTGCTGGCGCTCGCCCCGGCGGAGCGTCACGCGTGAAGCTTGCCGAACGCCCCCTCCTCGCACGAGCATTCGCCCTGGTCTCCGGCGGACTGCTCGCCGGTGCGTTCGGCTACGGCGCCGTCGACGTCACCTACGCCTTCCGCAAAGTTCCCTTACCGTGCGCTCCACCCTCCACACCACCTGATGAGCGTGAACGGCGTGGTCATGCAATCGCTCCCCACGAAAAGCTGACCGCTCCACGAGTGGCACATGGCGGAGGGGTTTCTCGCACTTCACCGCAACCATGTGCCACTCGCGACCGAACGGATCGGAGTCGGCGGCGAAGTTGTCAGGGCTGTTCCAGTACGGCGAATGGGATGGTCGCTTCGACCGGGTCGTCGAGTAGCAGTACACGTCGATGGACGGTGTGGGCGAGATAGCGGCGACCGGACCAGTCGAGACGGTATTCCTCGATCTCTTCGATACGTTCTTCCTTCTGGTCCAGCCGGACGATCAGGTACCGAGGAATACCTGCGGCCGCGTATTGAATTCGTTTGTCGTTGATATCGGCATCGATGGTCGATTCGGAAGTGACCTCGACCACCAGCAGGATGTGCTCACGCACCACGTTGACGTCGTAAGGTTCGCAGTCCCGGATCCAGATGTCGGGGTAGCGAATGTTCAACCGCCGATCCGCCGCCGCGGATTCGGCGTCAGCGAATCGTGCGGCAACGTCGGAGTCCACGACCATGCACGGCCCGCCGTCGCGCCGGGCCGCCTCCAGCATCCCCGCCAGCCGCCGGACCACCCGACTGTGCACGGGGCTCTGGGCCATCAGCCGAACCACGCGCCCGTCGACGATCTCGATGTCACCGAGCTCAGCGGTCGCCCCGTCGGCGAACTGCTCGGCCGTCACACGCAGCACCTTTTGCTCGTCGGGAGCGCTCATAGCGGACATCATTGCAGTCCGGACCTGAACCCGGACCACGGACTCGACCGACGATCACTTCAGGCGCCGGGAAAACAGTCCGCACAACTGCCCCGGCCGGGCGATTCTCGTGAGCAAGCGCAGATTTCCGCTGAGCGCAGTGGCCCCTCCCAATGCGGGAGGGAGCCACTGCTCCTTGCCGAGAAGCCGGGCGCGTACCGCTACTCCGCGATCACGATCGTGATCTCGTCGTCCGCCGCGTCGGTCGCTTCGTCCGGGCTCACGAACCAGTGGGTGACCTCGCCCTCGGTGAGGTCGGTGTCGAGGTCGCCGGTCGGGACGACGGACAGCGCGCCCGCGGTGGCGGAGGTCAGGAACTCCAGGACGGCTGGGCGGCCGGAGACCGCGGTGGTGTACGTGGTCGACTCGAAGTCGATCTCGTGCTCCTCGCGGACCCGTTCGGCCTCGTCCAGTGCCTCGGACTGGGTGAGCGAGACCACCACGTCCGCCGTGGCGACGACGAAGGCCGGGTGGTCCTCGCCGAGCGGGCGGACCCGGTCGGCGTAGGAGACCGGATGCGCGGCCGCCGCGGCGATTTCCTGCTGCACCTGGGCGTCGGCGAGCGCCACCCAGCGGATGTCGCCGTCGGTCACCGGTTCGGCGGTGATCCCGAATCCGGCGCCCGCGGCGGTCCACTGGTCGGCGGTGAGGTCGCCCGCGAACAGGCATGCCGCGCCGGCCTTCTGGACCGCCCAGGCCGCGACCACCGCGTCCACCGAACGCGGCAGCGTCACCGCGACGACGTCGCCCGGTCCGGCGCCACGATCGATGAGCACCCGGGCCAGCTGGGAGGAGCGCCGATCCAGCACGTGGTAGGCGACCTCGTCCGCACCGGCCAGCAGCGCGGGCGCATCCGGGTCCTCTTCGACGACCTCGGCGAGCACCTTGGCCACCGTGCGCGCGCCGACCCGGCCGACCGGTTCCGGCGTGGAAGCCGCTGCGGTGATGCCGGATTCGGCCAACAGCCGCGCCCGTTCGCCTTCGTCGAGGATGTCGATGTCGCCGACCAGCGCGTCCGGATCGCCGAGCAGCGCCTCCAGCACCCGCACCAGCCGCTCGGCGAGGATCTCGACCTCTTCGGCGCTGAACCGGCTGCCCAGGTACTTCAGGGTCAGCTCGATGGTGGACTCCGCGATCACCAGCAGGGTCATCGGGTAGTGCGTGGCGTCGTTGACGCCGACACCGGTCACCGACATGCCATCGATCGAGCTGGCAGCCGAGATCGCCTCCTTGTCCATCGGATACGACTCGAACACCAGCAGCGTGTCGAACAGCGACCCGGTGCCCGCCACCCGCTGGATGTCGGTGAGCCCCACGTAGTGGTGCTCGAGCAGACCGGCCTGGTCGCCCTGCAGGCGCGCCAGCAGTTCGCCGATGCTCTGGCGGTCATCGATGCGCAGCCGCACCGGCAGCGTGTTGATGAACAGACCCACCATCGACTCGACGCCGGGTAGCTCGGCCGGGCGGCCGGACACCGTCGCGCCGAACACCACGTCACCGCGGCCGGTGAGACGCCCGAGCAGGATGCCCCAGGCGGCTTGTACCAGCGTGTTCACCGTGACGCCCAGTTCGGCGGCGTGCTTGGTGATCCGGCGGGTGCGGTCGGCGTCGAGTTCGGTGACCACCTTGCCGATCTCGTAGTTCTCCGCGGCACGCGGCTGCGGAGCGAGCTGGGTCGGTTCGTTGACGCCCTCCAGCGCCGCCGACCAGGCGCGCAGCGAGGCGTCCCGGTCGCGCCCGGCCAGCCAGCCGAGGAAGTTGCGGTAGGAGGCCACCCGCGGCAGCGCGGTCTGGTCGCCGCGCACCGCGTACAGCACCAGCAGGTCCCGCATGAGCAGCGGCATCGACCAGCCGTCCAGCAGGATGTGGTGGGTGGTGATGGCCAGGTGCCATTGCGCGGCGTCGCTGCGCAGCAACGTGAACCGGATCAGCGGCGGGGTGGCCATGTCGAAGTGCGTCGCCTGCTCGGCCGCGACCCGCCTGCGCAGTTCCGCGGTCCGCTGCTCGGCGGGCAGATCGGTGAGATCCACTTCGCGCCACGGCGCCTCGACCCGATCCAGCACCACCTGCACGGCTTGGCCGTCGTTGTCGGTGACGAACGCGGTGCGCAGGTTGGGGTACCGGTCGACGATGCCTTGGGCCGCGGCCCGCAGGCGCGCCACGTCCAGCTCGCCGCCCAGGTCCACCACGGCCTGCATGGTGTACACGTCCACGGTGGCCTGGGTCATCATCGCGTGGAACAGCAGACCCGACTGCAGCGGCGAGAGCGGCCACACCTCGGCCATCGCCGGGTAGGTCCGTTCCCACTGCTCGATGTCCTGCTGCCCCACCCGCACCAGCGGCATGTCCGACGGCGTGAAGCCGCCCGCGTCCGTGCGCCGCGCGTGCGTGGCCAGCGCGGTGAGCGCCTCGACCCACAACTGCGCGAACTCCTGCACCCGTTCCCGGGTCAGCAGGCCGGTCGGGAAGGCGAACGACGCGCCGAGGCTGGGCCCCTCGTCGGAGTCGGTGACGATCGCGTTGATGTCGATCGACGCGTTGGCGGGCATGTCGAGGTCCATGTCGACATCCAGCTGACCCAGGTCGGCCACCGGCACCCAGCCGATCTCGGCGAGCTGCTCGGGGATCTCCCCGGCCGACATCCGGCCCAGGTAGTTGAAGCTGATCTGCGCTGCGTCGGATCCCGCCCTGCTCCCACCCGCGCCGCCGAGGCTCGGCGCGGTCTCCGGATTCAGCTGCCGCAGCAAGCCGTAGCCGAGGCCCTTGTCGGGCACCGCGAGCAACTGCTCCTTGATCGACTTCACGATCTCACCCAGCGCGGCGCCACCGGCGAACGCGTCGGTGAGGTCGGCGCCGGCCAGATCGAGCCGGACCGGGTAGGCCGAGGTGAACCAGCCGACCGTGCGCGACAGATCCGCGCCCGCCACCACGTCCTCTTCCCGACCGTGGCCTTCCAGCTTGATCAGCGCGGCGTCCGAATCGTCGCCGCGCCAGCGGGCGACCGCCATCGCCAGTGCCGAGAGCAGGCCGTCGTTCACACCGCCCCGGTACAGGCCCGGGATCGCGGTGAGCACCGCGTCGGTGACCTCGGCGGGCACGGTGACCTCGACCCGCTCGACGGTGGCGAAGGTGTCCACCGCCGGATCGAACGGACGCTCACCGAGCAGCGGATCCGGGGTGGACGAAACCTGCTGCCAGAACGGCAGTTCCGCGACCCGTTCCGGCGCGCTCGCGGCCTCCACCAAGCTGTGCGCCCAGCGCCGCATCGAGGTGCCGTTGGCGGGCAGCGTCACCGGCTGACCGGCGACCAGCTGGGACCAGGCGACCGCAAGATCCGGGATCAGGATGCGCCAGGACACGCCGTCGACCACGAAGTGGTGCGCGACGATGAGCAGCACGTCACGCCGCTCGCGGTGCCCGACGGCGGCGTCTGCGGGTCCCTCCGTGGTTACGCGAGCTGCCTGCTCCGGGTCCGTCGCTCCCGCCGAGAAGGCGAACCAGACGAACTGCGCCATCGCGGCATTCGCCGGATCGAGCCCGCCCAGCGCACCGTCGAGCGCCTCGGTGGCGACCCGGGCCAGCTCCGCCTCGTCGGTGTCGGCGGCCAGGTCCACGCGGTGCACCAGAGCGTCGACGTCCACCGCGCCGCGTGGCAGCGCCTCGAACGTCCAGTCCGTGCCGGTGCGGCGCAACCGCGACCGCAGCACGTCGTGGTGGTCGAACACCGCCGCGATGGTGGCGACCAGGGTGTCCCGGTCGATGCCGTCGGGCAGCCGCAGCGCCATGGTCTGCGAGAACCGCTGATACGACGAGCCGCTCGCGAGGATCTGCCGCATGATCGGGGTCAGCGGGATCTCGCCGACACCGCCGCCGGGCAGCTCCTCCAGCTTCGCCTGTTCGGTGCCCGTGCCGAGCACGGCGATCTCGGCCAGCGAGGCCACGCTGCGCCGCTCGAACACGTCACGCGGGGTGAACCGCACGCCGCGCGCCTTGGCCCGGGAGACCAGCTGGATGGACAGGATGCTGTCGCCGCCGAGGGCGAAGAACGAGTCGTCCAACCCGATCTGCTCGACACCGAGTACCTCGGCGAACACCTCGGCGATGACGGCCTCCACCTCGCTGGCCGGCGCACGGAATTCGCGCGGGGCCAACTCGGGCTCGGGCAGCGCCTTGCGGTCCAGCTTGCCGACCGGGGTCAGCGGGATCTCGTCGATCACCACGATCGCCGTCGGCACCATGTGCGGCGGCAGGGTGCGCGAGGCGTACTCACTCAGCCTCGCGGTGTCGATCTCGCGACCGGGCGCGGCCAGCACGTAGGACACCAGAATCGTCGCGCCCGCCTCGGTCTTGCGGCCGATCGTGATCGCGTACTCGACGTCCTCGTGGCTCGCGAGCACGGTGTCGATCTCGCCGAGCTCGATGCGGAAGCCGCGGATCTTCACCTGGAAGTCCGAGCGGCCCACGTAATCCAGCTCCCAGCGCACCGACGCCACCGCGGCGTTGCCGGCCCGTTCGCCGGGTTCGGCGAACCAGCGCACCACGTCACCGGTGCGGTACATCCGCGCGCCCTCGTCGCTCCACGGGTTGGCGACGAACCGTTCCGCGGTGAGGTCGGGGCGGTTGTGGTAGCCGCGTGCCAGCGCGCCACCGGCCAGATACAGCTCGCCCGCGACGCCGGGGGGCACCGGGTTGAGCCGGTTGTCCAGCACCAGCGCGGACATGCCGCGCACCGGACGGCCGATGGTGATGTGCCTGCCCGGGGTGAGCTGAGCGTAGGACGAGATGATCGTCGTCTCGGTCGGGCCGTAGGCGTTGAAGTACTTGCGGCCCGGCCACCACTTGGCCAGCAGTTCCGGCGTGGTGATGTCACCGCCGACCGACGCCACCTCGAGCGCCTCCATGCCTTCCGGATCGACCGTGCCCAGCACCGCGGGGGTGATGATCGTGTGGCTCACCCGCTCGGTGCGCAGCAGCTCCGCCAGATCCGGGCCGCCGATGATGGTGGACGGCACGACCACCAGCGTCGCGCCGGTGTAGGCGGCGCACAGCCATTCGAGCACCGACGGGTCGAAGCTCGGCGAGCAGATGTGCAGGAACCGGTGGTGCGATTCCAGCTGGTACAGATCCGCCGCGACGCCGACCAGTCCGCCCATGCCCGCGTGGGTCACGGTGACGCCCTTGGGCATACCGGTCGAACCGGAGGTGTAGATGACGTACGCCGGGTGGCGCATGGCCAGCGACGAGATCCGGTCGGCGTCGGTGACCCGTTCGGCGGACTGACTTTCGACCAGCTCGCCGAGCGCCGGGTCGTCGATCCGCAGCCACTCCACGTCGCGCGGCAGCCGGTCGACGTACTCGCCGGCGGTGATGCCGATGACCGCGCCGGAGTCGTTGACCATGTGCCGCATGCGGTCTTCGGGGTAGGTCGGGTCCACCGGCACGTGCGCGCCACCGGCCTTCGCCACCGCCCAGAACGCCGCGACCATCTCGTAGGAACGCGGGAACGACAGCGCCACGATGCGCTCCGGTCCCACACCGCGCGAGATGAGCACCCGCGCCAGGCGCGAGGAGTACTCGTCCAGTTCGCGGTAGGTGATCGAACGGCCCTGGTAGCGCACCGCGATCTGCTCCGGGTCCAGCCGCGCGCCGTACTGCAGCAGGTCGGGCAACAGGCCGGTGGCCATGACGTCCTCGCCCTGCACGTGCGTGAGCAGGTGGAACTCGGCGGTGTCCAGCAGCGGCAGGTCGCCGATCGGGGTCTGGCGGTCGGCGGTGATCGCGGTGAGCAGCCTGGTGAAGCGCTCGGCGAACACCCGCACCGTCTCGTCGTCGAACAGGTCGCGCGCGAAGGAGAACTCCGCGTACATGCCCGCGTCGTCGGGGTTCTCCCCTGCCTCGCGGATGGTCAGCGACAGGTCGAACTTGGCGGTGTCGACGTCGAAATCGACCGCGCCCACATGCAGTCCGGGCAGTTCGAAGCTGCTCTCGGGCAGGTTCTCGAACGACAGCGCCACCTGGAACAGCGGGTGGCGGGCGGTGGAGCGCTCCGGGTTGAGCAGTTCCACCAGCCGCTCGAACGGCAGGTCCGCGTGCGCGAACGCCTGGAGATCGGCGTCCTTGGTGCGGGCCAGGAACTGGTCGAAGGTCAAGTCGCCGTCCACGTGCGAGCGCAGCACCAGTGTGTTGACGAACATGCCGATCACGTCGTCGAGCTCGGCTTCGCCACGGCCCGCGATGGGCGTGCCGACAGCGATGTCGTCGGTGCCGGACATGCGCGCGAGGAACAGCGCGAGCGCGGCGTGCACGACCATGAACAGCGTCGCGTTCTGCTCCCTGGCGATCTCGGTGAGCCTGCCGTGCAGCTCGCCGGAGATCGGGAACACCACCCGTCCACCGGCGAACGACTGCGTCGTCGGACGCGGCCGGTCGGCGGGCAGGTTGAGCTCGTCGGGCAGGCCGGCCAGCGCCGTGCGCCAGTATTCGGCCTGCTGTGTGATCAGGCTGTCGGGGTCGGTCTCGGAGCCGAGCACGTCGCGCTGCCACAGGCTGAAGTCGGCGTACTGCACCGGCAGCGGCGCCCAGCCCGGTTCCACCCCGGCCGAGCGGGCCGCGTAGGCCAGCATCACGTCACGGGTCAGCGGGCCCATCGACCAGCCGTCCGCGCTGATGTGATGCGCGACGAACACGAGCACGTACGCCGTGCCGGCCTCCGCATCCGTCACGCGGAACAGTTTGGCCCGCAACGGAACCTCGGTGGTCACGTCGAATCCGGCCGAGATCACCTCGATGATCCGGTGCCGGATGTCCTCGGCGGCGACCGCTTCCGGCGTCAGGTTCGGCACGGCCCGTTCGGCCGGGACGATCACCTGATGCGCCGCGCCGTCCTGTTCGGGGTAGACGGTGCGCAGCGTCTCGTGCCTGGCGATGACATCCCCGACCGCCAGTTGCAGCGCTTCGACATCCAGTTCGCCGGTGAGCCGCACGGCCACCGGGATGTTGTTCACCGCCGAGGCGGTGTCGAACTGGTTGAGGAACCACATGCGCTGCTGCGCCAGCGACAGCGGAATGTGCTCCGGGCGCGGCCCGGCCACCAGCTCACGACGGCCACCGGCCCCCGCGTGCTGCTCGGCCTTGGCGGCGAGTCCGGCCACCGTGGAGGCTTCGAACAGCACACGCACCGGGACGCGGGCGTCCAGTGCCGCGCCGAGACGCGCCGCGACCTGCGTCGCCAGCAACGAATTACCACCGAGCGCGAAGAAGTCGTCGTCGGCACCGACCCGCTCGACGCCGAGCACCTCGGCGTACACCGAAGCCACGATCTCCTCGATCGGAGTCGACGGCGCACGGAAGGCCTGAACCTCGAACTCCGGCTCCGGTAGCGCCTTGCGGTCGAGCTTGCCGTTGACGTTCAACGGCAGAGCGTCCAGGACCACGAACGCGGCGGGCACCATGTACGACGGCAACCCGGCCGACAGTTCCGACTTCACCTGCGCCACATCGACACCGGCTTCGTCGGCAGCGACCAGGTAGGCCACCAGCCGGTCACCGGTCTTCGGATCCGACTTCGCGATCACCGCCGCCTGCGCAACCTCCGGCAACGCCAACAACGCAGCCTCGATCTCACCCAGCTCGAT
>NZ_JBHVDM010000026.1:0-82861 GCF_042802775.1 Nocardia sp. NPDC057455
GCCGTCGCGTCCGCGACGAAGTCGCCAGCGGCGGCCACTCGGACGCGAGCCACAAAGGGGCCGCGAACACCCAGCGCCGCAGGCGCTGGAAGAACGGACACAGCGCTGGAAAAATCAACACGGTGAACCGGATGGCGGCGCTGCGCGGCAGGATCGCGGGTGAGGTCGACACCTCCGAGCGACGGCGGGCGGAGTACTCCTCGGACGCGTCGAACTACCGGGTCCTCCCGGCCGCGGTCGTCTTCCCCCGGACCGACGAGGACGTCGCGATCGCCCTGGAATTCGCCCGCGGTCAGGGCCTGCCGGTCACCGCACGCGGCGCGGGTACGTCGGTGGCGGGGAATGCGATCGGTCCCGGACTGGTCCTCGACTTCAGCAGGCATATGAACCGGATCGTGGCGATCGATCCGGCCGCGCGCGTGGCCACCGTACAGCCGGGCGTCGTGCTGTCGGAGTTGCAGCGTGCGGCTCGTCCACACGGCCTGCGCTTCGGGCCGGACCCTTCGACACAGAATCGCTGCACGCTCGGGGGCATGATCGGCAACAACGCCTGCGGACCGCGCGCCGTGGCGTGGGGCCGCACCTCCGACACCGTGCGCGAACTGCGCATCCTGGACGGCACCGGCACCGAACGCACGCTGGCCGCCGATCTGTCGGCGGTGCCGGGTCTCGCGGAATTCGGCCGGGCGAATCTCGCGGTGCTGCGCACCGATCTGGGCCGCTTCGCCCGGCAGGCGTCCGGATACGGCTTGGAGCATCTCCTCCCCGAACGAGGCGCGTCGGCGGCGAAGGCGTTCGTCGGCAGCGAGGGCACCTGCGGCCTGCTGTTGGACGCGACGGTCGACCTGGTCGCGCTGCCTGCGGCTACCGTCCTCACGGTGCTCGGCTACCCGGACATGGCCACCGCCGCCGACGATGTCGCGGCTGTGCTGGCCTGCGCGCCGATCGCGGTCGAGGGCATCGACGCGCGGCTGGTCGACGTCGTCCGTGCGCACCGGGGGCTGGTGCCGGACCTGCCACGCGGCGGCGGTTGGCTCTTCGTGGAGACCGCGGGCGAGACGCAGGCCGACGCGCTGGCCGTCGCACAGCGGCTATGCCGAACCGCGGGCACGATGGATACCCGGATCGTCACCGATCCCGGAACCGCCGCCGCGCTCTGGCGGATCCGGGCCGACGGCGCGGGACTGGCGGGGCGCACGCCCGATGGGCGACCGGCGTGGCCGGGGTGGGAGGACGCGGCCGTCCCACCCGCGCGGCTGGGCTCCTACCTGCGCGATTTCGCCGCCCTGACCCGCGACCACGGCGTCGACGGGTTGTTGTACGGGCACATCGGCGACGGCTGTATCCACGTCCGCATCGATCTTCCGATCGTCGACGCGCCGCGCCGTTTCCGTGCCTTCCTCTTCGACGCGGCGGCGCTGGTGGTGCGGTACGGCGGTTCGCTCTCCGGCGAGCACGGCGACGGCCGCGCCCGCTCCGAACTGCTCTCGGTGATGTACTCCCCCGCGGTGCTCGACGTCTTCGCCGGGTACAAGGCGCTGTTCGACCCGGACGACGTCCTCAATCCGGGTGTCCTCGTCGCGCCGCGTCCGATCGACGCCGACCTGCGGCTGGCGGGGCTTGCGGGGGTCGGGCAGTCGAGCGGCTACGCGTTCCCCGAAGACGACGGCGATATGGGCGTCGCGGTCCATCGGTGCGTCGGTGTCGGCAAATGCCGGGCCGACGGCGGTTTCATGTGCCCGTCCTACCAGGCCACCCGGGACGAGAAGGACAGCACGCGCGGGCGGGCGAGGGTGCTACAGGAGGTGGTGCGCGGCGCGTTGCCCTGGTCGTCGGAGGCCGTCGCCGAGTCGCTGGACCTCTGCCTGTCCTGCCGGGCGTGCCGGTCGGACTGTCCGGCGGGCGTGGACATGGCCACCTACAAGTCGGAGACGCTGTATCGGCGCTACCGCCATCGGCCGCGTCCGATCGACCACTACTCGCTGGGTCAGTTGCCCCGGTGGTTGGCCGTGGCGAGCCGGATGCCGCGCGTAGTGAACGCGCTCGCCGAGCGAGGCACGCTGCGCCGCGCCGGTTTACGAGCGGCCGGCCTCGATCCGCGCCGGGACGTGCCGCGCCTGGCCCCGCGCGGCTTCCGCCGGATCTGGCGTGATCTGGACGAGGGAGCCGCGCTGGCCGAATCGTCCTACGCGCCCGGGGAGCGGGACAGGAGCGACGGTTCCGGCGAGGTGATGTTGTGGATCGACACTTTCACCGACGCGTTCGCCCCGGAGATCGCCCTGGCCGCGGCACGGTTGTTGTCCACCCTGGGCTACCGGGTCCGGATACCCGAGCGACGCGTCTGCTGCGGACTCACCTGGATCAGCACCGGTCAGCTCGATGGCGCCCGCGCGCGGTTGCGGGCCACCTTGGCCGCGTTGGAGCAGCACATCGGCGCGGGCGGCTTGGTCGTGGGACTGGAACCGTCCTGCACCGCGGTGCTGCGCGTCGACCTGACGGAACTGCTGCCGGACGACCCGAGATCGGCCCCGACCGCAGCCGCCGTGCGCACCTTCGCCGAGTTCCTCGCCGAACAGCCGACTTGGCGCCCACCCAAGCGAACCGGACATTCAGTAATAGTTCAGCCCCATTGTCATCAGCACGCGACTATCGGATTCGATGCCGAGCGCCGACTATTAGCCAGCGTGGGAGTCAAGGTGACAGAAATCACGGGATGCTGCGGACTGGCGGGAAACTTCGGAATGCAGAGAGGCCATTACGACATTTCGGTAGCGGTGGCCGAGAACGGCATGGTCCCGGCGCTGCGCGCCGCGGGCGAGGACGCGATCTTCCTCGCCGACGGCTTCTCCTGTCGCACTCAGGCCGCAGCCCTCACCGGGCGACAGGCGCGGCATCTCGCGCAGTTTCTCTTGGACGAATGAACTTTCGCGCGCAGCCCGCGGCAAGCCGGACGGGCGCGCCGCGTGCGTCAGCTGCCGAACGGCAGGGTTCCGGGCGGGATCTGGTAGCCCGAGCTGCCCGCGGATACCCCACCCCAGGCGTTGAGCAACCAGTTGAGCAGATTGGTGATCATGAGAACCTCCGTCATTGCTACAGCCAGCTATTTGCCGAACGAAATCAATATCGCCGTGAATCTCGTTCCGTTACATCGCATTGCGAAACCGTAATCATGCGCGATCTATATGAGAAGACTTATGGTGTGATCCAGATGATAATGCGTGGCGCCCGGTGGAGGGTGACGCGGCGCCGCGCGCCGCACCGGGCAGAATGAGGCCGTGCGCAGCGTGACGGTCGAGCCGGGAGCGAGCCGGACCGTGACCACGGACCGGCCGATCGACTTGGCGTGCACTCTCGCTCCGCTCGGCCGCGGCACCGGCGATCCATGCCACCGGGTGACCGGCGACGGCGCACATTGGCATGCTTCCCGGATGCCGAGTGGGCCGGTCACCTACCGATTGGCCCAGGCAGGACCGTGTGTGGTGCAGGCAGGCGCATGGGGGCCGGGGGCGGCCGAATTCCTCGCGGGCCTCGAGCACATGCTCTGCTTGGACGAGGACGTGTCGGCGTTCCTGCCGGATCACCCGAAGATCGTCGATGCTCACCGCCGCTTCCCCGGACTGCGTATGTTGCGCACGAGCCTGGTCTTCGAAGCCTTGGTGCCTGCCGTGCTGGAGCAGAAGGTGCACACCGTCTCCGCGCGGGCGTCGTGGCGCAAGTTGGTCCGGCAGTACGGCGAACCGGCGCCGGGCCCCGCGCCGGACGGAATGCGGCTGCCGCCGGACGCCGACACCTGGCGGCGGATTCCCTCCTGGGTCTACCACCGGGCGAATGTCGGACCGCAGCGCGCGCAGACCATCGTGCGCGCGGCTCGAATCGCCGAGTCGCTGGAGCGCGCCGCGCGGGTCGCCCCTGCCGAGGCGGCACGCATGCTGCGCAGTGTCCCTGGGATCGGGGTGTGGACCGTCGCGGAGATCGCGCAGCGGGCTTTCGGCGACGCGGACGCGCTGTCGGTCGGCGATTATCACCTCGCCGCCGCGGTCGGCTGGACCCTGCTCGGCCGTCCGATCGATGACGAGGCGATGGTTGATTATCTGGAACCGTTGCGCCCGCATCGCTATCGAGCGATTCGCCTGCTCGAAATCAGCGGTCAGTTCCACAAACCGAAGTTCGGCCCCCGCACCGCCCTGACGGACCATACCTGGCACTGAGTCACATCTTTCACATGCGCCCCGTAGAAATTCATTTTTCTTCGATTTTGCACATTCTTTATCAGTCGGGCCGGGCCGCGGCGAAGCAAAACTGAACGCGTCGCGCCACAGCTCGGCCATCGCCCCGGGGACCTCGCTCCGCGAGCGGGAGCCGTGGTCGGATCGCAGGGGCTTCGGTATGGCGCGCACGGAATCGTCGAACCACACAACTGCAGGGGGTTGTCAGTGGAGCAGAGGCCACTTGGAGATACACCAGGATCCAGATGCCAGTTCTACCGGCGGGAATGTGATCTGCCCGCCGTGATCGACCCACCCGGACTCGGCCGGATCGTGATGCGTGCCGGATCGGTGTGGGCATTGACCATGCCGAGCAGTCTGGGCCAGGCGGTCAAGGCGCACATGCAGAGCAAGCGCGTGCGGCTCGGCCCTATCCTGGCGCACCCGCGCTCGAATCGATGGACTTTTCTGATCGCGCCGGACCTGCCCGAGAACGATACGCGCCTGTTCGCGGAATTGTTCCGGCTGAACGTGTCGGTATCCCGCACCGGATCGACCATCGCGTTGCCATCGCCGACCGCTTCGGTAGGCGCCATCCGATCCTGGATCGTTCCGCCGCGGAACAGTTTTCGGCCGTCGGGCCGGGAGGTGGTCGCGGCCATCCGCGCGTGGGCGGATCCGGTGCCGCGTCGTCGTTGAGGGCCGGCGGGCCGCGCGGAAACGACCGGCCGGAAGATCGTGGCCGGGTCGGATCGCCGGCCCGATTTCCGGCCGGCTGTTCGCCCTACAGCGCCGGTCGGCGGCGGTACTATCGGCGCGCGTGAGTGTGTCCAGCGTGGGTGCTGGGTTCTCGGTCCGTACACGTCTGCCGCGGCAGACAACGAAGGAGTCCAATTCGTGAGCATTCAAGGCAACGCGAACATAGACCTGACCGGCGCCACGTGGCGGAAGGCCGGAGAAGGGCCGGGCAACGACAGCGTCGAGGTGGCGCTGCTCGCCGACGGACACGTGGGAATGCGCAACGGGAACGACCCGGACGGGCCGGTGCTGATCTTCACGCCCGGGGAGTGGGCCGCCTTCACCGCCGGTGTGCACGACGGTGAGTTCGACCGGCCGCGATAAGGCACGCCGTTCGAAGATCACGGAACGACACATATTCGGCAACGAAAAGACGTTTACCGAGTTCCGCTACGGGTATTTCCCTAGCTGTGGACCGTGGGCTCAAGAGTTCCCATCCCCGACACAAGAAATTGCGGCCGGATGATTGGGTGGAATGGCTGATCGTCGCGCTGTTGTTCGCAGTGTCGGCGGTCGGAGTCTTCGTCCTCACCCACTCGCTGCTGCCTGCGTTGCTCGTCGGGCTGCTGGTGTGGATCGTGGCCCTCGGTGTCGTGGCCATGTTGTAAGGGTGCGCCGACCGGCCGGGGATCGCCCCGGCCGGTCCTCCCCGCCGCTAACGGCGAAACAGCTTGTTACCCAACCAGACCAGCGGATCGTATTTGCGGTCGGCCACCCGTTCCTTCATCGGGATCAACGCATTGTCGGTGATCTTGATGTGTTCCGGGCAGACCTCTGTGCAGCATTTGGTGATGTTGCACAGACCGAGCCCGTGCTCGTCCTGGGCGAGCTCGGTCCGGTCGCCGACATCCAGCGGATGCATCTCCAGTTCGGCGATCCGCATCAAATAGCGTGGCCCCGAGAACGCTTTCTTGTTCTCGTCGTGATCGCGTACCACGTGGCAGGTGTTCTGGCACAGGAAGCATTCGATGCACTTGCGGAATTCCTGCGAACGCTCCACGTCGACCTGCTTCATCCGGTAATCGCCCGGTTTGAGATCGGCGGGTGGGGTGAATGACGGAACTTCGCGTGCCTTTTCGTAATTGAAGGACACATCCGTCACGAGGTCCTTGATCACGGGGAACGTGCGCATCGGCGTCACCGTGATCACTTCGTCCTCGGTGAAGGTGGACATCCGCGTCATGCACAGCAGGCGCGGCCGCCCGTTCACCTCGGCCGAACAAGAACCGCACTTGCCCGCTTTACAGTTCCAGCGCACGGCCAAGTCGGGCGCCTGGGTGGCCTGCAGCCGGTGGATGATGTCGAGCACCACCTCGCCCTCGTTCACCAGCACGGTGAAGTCGTGCAGTGCTCCGCCGTCGAGATCGCCGCGCCATACGCGGAATTTGGCGTCGTAACCCATCGTTACGCCTCTCGCTCCGTCGAATTCCCGGCCGCGGCCGGGTGCCCGGCGAGTTCGTCCGGGGTGTAGTACTTCTCGAGCTCGCCGAGATCGAAAAGGGCGAGCAGGTCCGATCGCATCGGTTGCTGGTCCTTGCGCGTCACGGTGACGCCCGGGATCGGATCGCCGGCCGTGCTCGCATCCACCGCGCAGACCAGCAGTTTGTTCCGCCAATCCGGATCCATCGACGGGTGGTCGTCGCGGGTGTGCCCGCCGCGGCTCTCGGTTCGCAGCAGCGCCGCGTGCGCCACGCATTCACTGACCAGCAGCATGTTCTGCATGTCGAGGGCGAGATGCCAGCCGGGGTTGAACTGGCGGTGGCCCTCCACGGTCACTTGGCGGAACCGGGCGCGCAACTCGGCGAGCTTGTCGATCGCCTCACGCACCTCGTGTTCCTTGCGGATGATGCCGACCAGGTCGTTCATCGTCTGCTGCAAATCGGTGTGCAGCGTGTACGGGTTCTCGCCCTTGCCCTCGGTAGGAGGATCGAACGGCGCCACGGCGGCCTTCGCGGCTTTCGTGACATCGTCCTGCGAGACCGTCGGCCGCGCGTCGAGCTGCTCCACATAGGCGGCGGCCCCGAGCCCGGCCCGACGGCCGAAGACCAGCAGGTCGGACAGCGAATTCCCGCCCAGGCGATTCGAACCGTGCATGCCGCCGGAGCACTCGCCCGCGGCGAACAGTCCGGGCACCGTGGCCGCACCCGTGTCCGGCTCGACCTCGACACCTCCCATCACGTAATGACAGGTCGGCCCCACCTCCATGGGCTCCTTGGTGATGTCCACGTCCGCGAGTTCTTTGAACTGGTGGTGCATGGAGGGAAGCCGCCGCACGATCTCCTCGGCGGGCATTCGGGAGGCGATGTCGAGGAAGACGCCACCGTGCTCGGTGCCGCGCCCGGCCTTGACCTCTTCGTTGATGGCGCGGGCGACCTCGTCACGCGGCAGCAGATCCGGCGTGCGGCGTGCGGAATCGTTGTCCCGCAGCCACTGATCGGCTTCTTCCTCGGTCTCGGCGTACTGCCCTTTGAAGACCGGCGGAATGTAGTCGAACATGAACCGCTTGCCCTCGGTGTTCTTCAGTACCCCGCCGTCGCCGCGCACGCCTTCGGTGACCAGGATGCCCTTCACGCTGGGCGGCCAGACCATGCCGGTCGGATGGAACTGCAGGAACTCCATGTTGATCAGCGTCGCGCCCGCGCGCAGCGCCAGCGCGTGCCCGTCACCGGTGTACTCCCACGAGTTCGAGGTCACCTTGTACGACTTGCCGATGCCACCGGTCGCCAGCACCACCGCGGGGGTCTCGAACAGAATGAAGCGGCCGGATTCACGCCAGTAGCCGAACGCGCCGGAGATGCGGTCGCCGTCCTTGAGCAATTCGGTGATGGTGCATTCGGCGAAGACCTTGATGCGCTTCTCGTAGTCACCGGTCTCGGCGAAATCCTCCTGCTGCAGCGAGACGATCTTCTGCTGCATGGTGCGGATGATCTCCAGGCCGGTCCGGTCGCCGACGTGGGCCAGCCGCGGGTAGGTGTGGCCACCGAAGTTGCGCTGGCTGATGCGGCCGTCGGGCGTCCGATCGAACAGCGCTCCGTAGGTCTCCAGTTCCCACACACGATCGGGCGCTTCTTGGGCATGCAGTTCCGCCATGCGCCAGTTGTTCAGGAACTTGCCGCCGCGCATCGTGTCCCGGAAATGGACCTGCCAATTGTCCTTCTCGTTGGCGTTGCCCATCGAGGCCGCGCAACCGCCTTCGGCCATCACGGTGTGGGCCTTGCCGAACAAAGATTTGCACACCACCGCTACCGACAGCCCGTGCTCTCTGGCTTCGATGACCGCCCGCAATCCGGCGCCACCCGCTCCGATCACGACGACGTCGTAGTTGTGCCGTTCCACTTCTGCCATGCAGAAAAACTCCTCGATGAGGCGGTCAGTCGATGAACCGCAGATCCGAAATCGTTTGGCTGGCAACCAACATGACGTAGAAGTCGGTCAGCACGAGCGTGCCGAGAGTGGTCCAGGCCAGCGCCATGTGCCGGGTGTTCAGCTTGGAGACCTGTGTCCAGAACCAGTAGCGCACCGGATGCCCGGAGAAGTGCTTGAGCCGCCCACCCGCGATATGCCTGCACGAGTGGCACGACAGCGTGTAGGCCCACAGCAGGATCACGTTGACCAGCAGCACGATATTGCCGAGGCCGAATCCGAAGCCTCCGGATTTGCCGTGGAACGCGACGATGGCGTCGTAGGTGTTGATCAGCGAAACCACCAGAGCCACATAGAAGAAGTAGCGGTGCGCGTTCTGGATGATCAACGGCAGCCTGGTCTCGCCGGTGTACTTGGCGTGCGGCTCGGCCACGGCGCAAGCGGGCGGCGAGAACCACACCGACCGGTAGTAGGCCTTGCGGTAGTAATAGCAGGTCAGGCGGAAGCCGAGCAGGAAGGGCAGCACCACGAAGCCCAGCGGCAAGAACACGGGCAGTTCGCCGAAGGGGGTGCCGAAGTGACTGGAACCCTCGACGCAGGAAGTGCTCAGGCACGGTGAGTAGAACGGGGTCAGGTAGTGGTAGTCCGGGACCCAATACGCCGTGCGCACATACGATCTGATCGTCGCGTAGAGGACGAACGCGGCGAGTCCGAGCACCGTGACGAGTGGGGGGATCCACCATCGGTCGGTGCGCAATGTGCGTTCCGAGATCCGGGCCCTTGTTCTGCTGAATACGCCGGTGCCCGCTTCCGGGGCGGCGGTCGGTGCGGCACTCACAGGTGGATGCCTCGCTGATCTTGTGTGCGGGTGGTCATCGTTACCTCCGCAATCGAATGTGATGCTGAGCACCATACGACACGTCCGCTATTGATAGAGCGGGGTCTCGACAAACATGGGCCGCCGTCAACCGTATGATTTGCGCCACATCCCGCGTGCCGCCCGATTGCTTACGCCGCGTAGCGGGCTAACCGGACTTTTCGAACTCCGTTCGCGCGGAACGAGTTTCGGGCGAGGTTTTCGGTGCCGCCGGGCGGGGCGGTCGCGCCGGGTGATCCGAGCTCGCGGCAACGATGCGTGCGGCTGTGGTAAATGGCTCGGATCGAGATTCGTTTTCGCCGGATTGTCGTCCGGTCAGCGGCACGGGCGATCCGGCTGCGCCCTGCCGTTTCGATCGCCCGGTCGAACCGGCCGCACGTTCGGCGATACGACGTGACGCAAGTCGTCGCAGGCTTCGCGGTGGAAGTGCCGACTCTGGCACGAGTGCGCCAACGATTCGGTGCGCAGGCAGCGGCGATGGTGCGTGGAGCGGCCGTTCGGGGGTCCGGGCTGTCGAGCGATGTCCCTGCCGACAATCGATCGCGCTGGATGCGGCCGCTTTGCGCATAGCCACGACGCCGCTGCCCGAGCTATGCGCACGGAGATGCGCGCATCGAAGGCCATGGCGCTCGGCCGCCATCACCCTGTTCGCGCCCGGATGACGGGCCCGGCCGACACGCAGGCACGTCGGCCGGCTTCGAGCGCACCGCGATGGGCGGCTTGCGCCGCCCATCCCGGATTACTTCGTCCGCGGACGGGAGTGGAAGCCGAGCCCCTCGTCCTGCGCGCCCATCCAGGCGGCCTCGTCGGACTTGCTGTCCGGCACGTAGATGACGTCCTGGGCGCCGCGCCGCACCTCGGGCGGCGGTGACTTCTCGAACTCGTCGGCGTCGATGACGAGCCGCTCGAGGTCGTTCTCCAGCCGGCGTACCGTGCTGGCGTCGCCGTACTGGTTGCGCAGTACGCCGATGGATTGCCGGAGCTGGCCGACCGCGTAGCGTAGGTCCGCAAGTTCGCTGCGTGTCATCGATACCTCCTGGATTCCCTGGCGGACATGCGAACTCGATGCCGTGATGCACGGTTGCCCGTCTGCCTTGGACCGCGCTACACCGAGTTGTGTGACCCACCACACAACGTGATCTATAACACAGTACAGAAAGAATCCGTTCCTGGCTCGTGCCGGGCTGAAATCCGATGCTTGCCGCTTAGTTGCCGGAGATCAGCCAGCTGCGGCGAACCCGGTGCCGGAGCACGCCGCGGCGAAGGCTCGTTCCGCGAGTCCGGCGAGGGACAGCGCGACCTCTTCGGCTCGCTCGAGCATCACGCTGTGCCCGGCGCCTTCCAGGCGGACCAGTTCGGCGCCTGCCAGCTGGGAGGCCAGTGCCACCGAGTGTGCGAACGGGAAGATGATGTCCGCCGACCCCGCCAGCACCAGCGCGGGAATGGCGCCGAGGCGGTGCAGGGTCGCCGTCTCGTCGAAGGTGATCAGCGAGTGCAGGAAGCCGGCCATGGTCAGCAGCGGCGTTTCGTTCAGCATCGCGGTGGCCAGCGCCGTCATTCGCGGGCTCGCCTTCCTGGTGCCGAATTCGGCCTCGCGCAGGATCGGCGTGAACAGGCGACGGGTCAGGCGCCTGGACGCCTGCATTGCGCGCGGGGCGCGGGTGACGGCCGCTTGTAGCGAGCTCACCGCCCACCGCTTCAGTAGACGTGCCGCGCCGACCTCGGTGATTCCTGCGCCCGCGGCCGCGAGCAGCCCGACGCCGGCGATGCGCGTGCCGATGGCCTCGGGATGGAGCCGGGCGTATGCCAGCACCACCATCGCGCCCATCGAATGGCCGACCAGGATCACCGGCCCGGTCGGCGCGACCGTCCGCAGCACGGTGTCCAGGTCGTGGCCGAGTTGCTCGATGGTGTAGGTCGACGGGTGCGCCACCCCTGATTCGCCGTGGCCGCGGTGGTCGTAGAACACCATCCTGGTGTCGCTTCCCCACTGCCGTAGCAGCAGATCGCGCAGGTAGAACCAGGATTCGGTGCGCAAGCAGTGACCGTGGACGAACACGACGGTGGCGCGGGCGTCGTCGGCGCCGAAGACGCGGACCGCGAGGGGAATGCCGTCATCGGCCGATACCGTGACGCGATGGCCGTCGTGATCGGCGGCGCGGCGGGCGATGCTCGTGGACATGGCACTCTCCTGTGAGCGAGGCGCATGTTCGGCGCCCTTGCCCAGTTGTCGAACTGGAATTCCGCGCCGTTAGCGGCCCACACCTGCTGTTACGCACACGTTGCGCAATCGAGGCTGCCGGTCGATCGGGCAGCTGTCAGCGCCTTCGCAGGAAGATCTACGGATGAATAGCTTAAAAACTAGATTCCTTTAGATTGCCCTGCGGACGGAGGCTTCGTCGCATGTTGTGAGGAGAATCTGCCTCTATCTAGGAGATATCCGAGACTCGCGAATAGTGCGCGAGGGACCGGCCGCCCGGCGGCGGCCGGCCACGCTGCGCCGGACGGCGGCGATCACGACTCCGCGCGGGGGCGCGTAGACGGCAGGAACGGACGAAGCAGGTTCTCCTCGGTCGACGGACCCATCTGCCACTCCGCGATCCACGGCCCGGTTCCCTCGCTCGGGTCGAGCACCCCTTCCTCGAGCCACTCGTAGCGGCCGTCGAGCACGCCGCGGGTGAGGGTGCGGTCGTCATCGTCGGTGTTCTCCCACAGCGAGTCGAACAGCCTGCGCACGCGCACCCGGGACTGCCTGCAGAAAGCGTCGGCCAGTTCTTCGGCCGCCTTGCTCTCCGGCGCGTCGGCGGCGCGCAATGCCTCCGCCCGCACGCAGGCCGCCGACATGGCGAACAGCTCGGCGCCGATGTCGACGATCCGGCCGAGGAAGTTCTGCCGGTATTCCAGGCCCGCCTGCCAGCGGCCCATCGCGTACATCAGCGACCTGGCCTGCTTGCGCGCACCGCGCTCGACGAACCGCAGGTGCCGGGCCAGTACGCCGAACTCGGTGTACGCCGCGGGCACCGTCCCCGCTCCGACCGCCAGCTGCGGGAACCACTTGGCGTAGAAACCCGTCGCGCCGACCGCTGCCTTCGCCTTGTCCTTGAACTCGGCCTTGCGGTCGACCAGCGCGCCCGCGGCCGCCATGTGAGCGTCGGCCATCTCCCTGGCGATCAGCAGCCGCATGATCTCGCTGGAGCCCTCGAAGATGCGGTTGATCCGCAGATCGCGCACCAACTGCTCGGCCGGAACGGCCCGCTCGCCCCGCGCGGCGAGCGAAGCCGCCGTCTCGTAGCCGCGGCCGCCGCGGATCTGCACCAGTTCGTCGGCGATCTGACAGCTCATCTCGCTGGCCCACAGCTTGGCCAGCGCCGCCTCGATCCGGATGTCGTTGCGTCCCTCGTCGGACATGGTCGCCGACAGATCGAGCGCCGCTTCCAGCGCGAACGTGGTGGCCGCGATGAAGGCGATCTTCTGACCCACGGCAGCGTGCTCCCCGACGGGCCTGCCCCACTGCACGCGCTGCGTGCTCCATTCCCGTGCGATCTTCAACGACCACTTGGCGGCGGCGGTGCACAGCGCGGGGATGGCGAGCCTGCCCGCGTTCAGCGTGGTGAGCGCGATCTTCAGGCCGTCGCCCTCCCGGCCGATCAGGTTGCGCTTGGGCACCCGGACGTTGTGCATCCGGGTCAAGCCGTTCTCGATGCCGCGCAAGCCCATGAAGGAGTTGCGCCGCTCCACGGTGATGCCCGGTGAATCGGCCTCGACCACGAAGGCCGAGATGCCGCCGCGATGCCCCTCGCTCTTGGGCACCCGCGCCATCACCACCAGCAGTTCGGCGACCACACCGTTGGTGGTCCACAGCTTCACGCCGTCGAGCGTGTAGGCCTCGCCGTCTTCGGTCGGCGTCGCGGTGCTGGCCATCCTGGCCGGGTCGGAGCCCACATCGGGCTCGGTGAGCAGGAACGCGCTGACCGCCCCGGCCGCGCAGCGGGGCAGGAACTCGGCCTTCTGCTCGTCGGTGCCCGCCAGCTTGAGCGGTTCGGGCACACCGATGGACTGGTGCGCCGAGAGCAGGACGCCGAGGCTCGGGTGCGTCGAGCCGACCAGCATCAGCGCGCGGTTGTAGCCGAGCTGGGAAAGGCCCTGGCCACCATACGATTGCGGGATCTTCAGACCGAAGCAGCCGAGCTCGGCCAGGCCCTTGACGTACTCGTCCGGGATTCGGCTCTCCGCCTCGATCACCGATCCGTCCATGGACTCGCACAGCGTCCGCAGCCGGGACAGGAACGCCTCGGTGCGCTCGGCGTCCTCGGGGCCGGGTTGCGGATATGGGTGGATCAGGTCGAGCCGGAACCGTCCCAGGAACATCTCCTTGGCGAACGATGGCTTGGCCCAGCTCGTTTCGCGGGACTCCTCGACCAGTGCGCGGGCCTGTTCTTCGGTGGCGTCGACTTTCGCGGCTGTCGCCATGATGTCCTCCCTCGGACGTGATCAGGATCACATTCGAGTGTAGGAGGGTTTGTTACCCATCGGTAGGCCTGCTGGTCGAGATAAATCTACGAATATCTATTGATCTTGGAAGAATGGTCCATAGTCGGCAATCCACCGCTGTCGCCCAGCCGGAGACGCTCAGACCGAGCGCAGATACCGGCCGAAGTGCGGCACCGTGAAGCCGATCGTGCCGCGTTCGGCGGAGTAGATGAGACCTTTCTTGATCAAACCGTCACGGGCGGGAGAAAGGGAAGCCGGTTTGCGGCCGAGTTCGTTGGCCACCGCCGCGGTCGCCACCGGCCCGTCGTCGCCGGAGAGGTCGGCCATGGCGCGCATGTATTCACGTTCGGCGGGCGTAGCCCGCTCATAGCGGGACCCGAAGAACCCGACCGCGAGCTCCTCCTCGGCGGCGGGAGAGGCCACCTCCACGTCCTCGGCCGTGATCGGGCTCTCGGGCGCCTGATCCCAGGCGGCTTTGCCGTAGGCCTGTACGAAATACGGGTAGCCATCGGCCTTGCGATACAGCGCGTCCAGCGCCTCGTCGGTGAACTTCACGTCTTCGCGCTGGGCCGGCGCGATCAGCGCTTGGTCGGCGGATTCCCGGTCCAAGCGGTCGATGCGGTGATAACTGAACAGTCGCTCCGAGTAGCTCTTCGAGGCGGACAGCACCGCGGGCAGGTGCGGGAGACCCGCGCCGACCACGATCAGCGGCGCGGCGTCCTGGCTCAGTTCGTGGCACGCGCCGCAGATCGCGGAGATGTCCGCGGGTCCGAGATCCTGCATCTCGTCGATGAAGATCGCGATGCCGACGCCGATGTCACCGGCCAGGGCGGCCGCCTCGATCAGCAGTTCCACCAGATCTATCTCGATGTCACCGGAATCGGCGCGGCCGTTGACCACCGGTACGTCGATGCCGGGTTGCCACCGTTCCCGCATGCCCTTGTCCGCGGTGGCCCGCAACGCGAAAGCCTTGAGTATGCCGAGGAAGTCGTCCACCCGCTCGGGGTTGCGGTGGGACGTGGCGATCGCCCGCGCCGCCATGTGCAGCGCCGAGGACAGCGGGCGGCGCAGCTCTTGGTCCGGTCGTGCTTCGATCTTGCCGGTGCCCCAGCCGCGGGAGATCGCTGCGGAGCGAAGCTGGTTGAGCAGCACGGTCTTTCCGACCCCGCGCAGTCCGGTGAGCATGACGCTGCGTTCCGGGCGGCCACGCGCGATGCGCTCGAGCACGATGTCGAAAGCTGTGAGTTGTTTGTCGCGCCCGGCTAATTCGGGTGGGCGCTGGCCCGCTCCGGGGGCATACGGATTCCGCACGGGGTCCATGCCCTGACACCGTAGCGCGTTTCGTCCGGATAATCTGGGCGCGTCTACGGCGTGTCCTAGAGAGCCTTAGCGGCCGGTATTGCACTATTGCTTTCGCCGCCGGTTCTCCAGGCTGGTGGCGGTTCGCCAGAATGGTCGCGCGGTGCCACGCGCGGGAACGGAGTGGGGCATGTCCGACGAACCGAACCCCGCAGGCCTCGCCGAAGTGGTCGGGTCCTGGAACGTTCCGGCGGGCGCCACGGTGGCCCAGCGCATCCGGTCCAACATCCTCGTCGCGATCGAACGCGGCTATGACGATCCCCAACTGGTCGCCGATCTCGCGGTCGGCCCGCTGGTCATGGCGCTCGGCAGGCTCGAGGTCGAACTGGCCGAGGCGCGCCGCAGGATCGACGAGCTCGAGCGCGCTGTGCACGGCTCGCAGTCCTGAGTGCGGGCGGTGGTGTTGTCCTTCGGTGACCTGGCGGCGCCGAGCGAGATCCGCTCGTGACCCCACCGCGGACGGCCGTTTTCCGCCGGTGGTGCGGGGGTTCCGGCAGTGCCGAAAAGATTGCAGCTCTGTGCGCTGGACAACATCGCGTCGGCACCGTAATCTCTTCGTGACTTAGTGGAACAAGTCGCTTCGTAAGTGAAACGGCGCCACTAGTTACCGCCTTAACGGCTGTCGGGGCCCAACCGGTCTCGGCTGTCGTGCCGGGGACCCACAGGTTCGTCTGGGGTGAATCCTCACGGCCGTTTTCGGTCGCGAGGTAGGGCCGCTCTCCCGGCCCGAACCCGTCAGCTAACCCGGTCGGCGGAAGAGCAGCAAGATCGGAGACGTAGCTCGGTGGGTAAACACAGCTTGCAACGGGATTCTCGGGTTCCGAATTCCGTCAAGGGTGCGATTGTCATGGGTGCGGTGGCCGCGACCGGCGCCATGCCCGCGATTCCGGCCATGGCCGCGACCATCAATGTTCCCGGTGTCGGCAATTTCGACGTTCCGCAGGAATGGGAACAGCCGGTCCAGCAGCTCAATCAGCAGATCCAGCAGGCGCTCGCGGCCGCTCCCGCAGCTCCCCAGGCGCCGCAGCAGGTCGCTCCGCAGGCTCCCAATTTCGCGCCGATGCTGCCGGGCCTGTTCGGCCAGCAGCAGAACACCGCGGGCGATGTCGCCCTCGACGCAGCCAGGACCAAAGTCGGCGCCCAGTACTCCTGGGGCGCGGCGGGCCCGAGGTCCTTCGACTGCTCCGGCCTCGTCCAGTGGGCGTTCCGCCAGGCGGGCGTCGAACTGCCCCGCACCAGCTTCGAGCAGTCGCACGTCGGCGCTCCGGTCGCCTACCACGACCTGCAGCCCGGCGACATCGTCATCACCAACGGCGGCGGTCACGTCGGCATCTACGCGGGTGACAACAAGCTCCTGAACGCGGTGCAGTCGGGTACGCCGGTGTCCTACACACCGCTGCGCCCCGACATGGTGGTCACCGCACGCCGTATCGTCTGACGAGTGGCCCGCGCCGAATCCGGCATCCAGAGCACTGCGACCCAGGCCCGCGTCGATTCGTGGACCTGGGCGGTGCGCCTGTTCAAAACCAGATCCGCTGCCGCGGAGGCATGTCGCGGTGGGCACGTCCGGGTGAACGGCGCGACGGCCAAGCCCGCCCACCCCGTGCGCCCCGGTGACGAGGTGCGCATCCGCGCGGGCGGTATCGAACGCATCGTCGTCGTCGAGCGGATCGTCAGCAAGCGTGTCGGCGCTCCGATCGCCGCGCAATGCTTGATCGATCGCAGTCCGCCGCCTCCTCCGCACGAAATCGTGGCGAGCATGCCCCGTCGCGACCGCGGCGCGGGACGCCCCACCAAGCGTGAGCGGCGCGAGACCGATCGTCTCCTGGGCCGAGACGATTCCTGAACGCGCGCCTTGCGCAGAGCGGTTCGCTTCGCAGTGACGCGGCGGGTTTCAGATCATGGCGACCGGGTGCAACCGGCCCGCGAGGTAGCGAGCCCTGCACTCGCCACGGCGGAGCTTTCCGCTGCTGGTCTTGGGAATCCGTCCCGGCTCCACGAGCAGCACCGCACCGGGCATCACTTCGTGGGTGGACGCGACCGCGGCGCGGATGCGCCGGGCAAGGGCGAACAGCTCGATGGGCTCGCAGCCACCGATCGTGACGAGCTCGGCGACCACGACCAGGTCTTCGCGAAGCCCGTCGTCGTGCCCGAACGCCGTCACGTGGCCCGGCCGGACCTCTTGGGCGCATGCCTGCACCGTCGCCTCGATATCGGCGGGATAGTGGTTGCGTCCGTCGACCACGATGACGTCTTTGCGGCGGCCGGCGATGTAGAGCTGCCCCTCGTACCGGAATCCGAGATCGCCGGTGCGCAGCCAGCGGGCAGCGCTGCCGGGCACCGTGGCGCCGAAGGTCTCCTCGGTGGCATCCGGCCTGCCGAAATACCCGTCGCACACGTTGTCTCCGGCTACCCAGATCTCACCGACGCGTCCAGTGGGCAGCACGGTCCCGGCCACCGGATCGACGATCCGCAGCTCCTGCCCGACGGGAGCGCCGCATCCGACCAGCGGCACACCGTCCCGGTGTCCCGGCGCGGCCTCGGGTAGCGCGACCACGCGCCCTTCGGCCAATGCGGCACGGTCGAAGTGTCGCCACACCGGGTCCTCGTGCTGGTCGCAGACGGTGACCGTGAGGGTGGCTTCGGCCAAGCCGAAGCCAGGGGTGTGCGCGTGATGGCGGAAACCGTAGGGGCCGAAGGTTTCGGTGAATTCGGTCAGCGCTTCGGCGCGGACCGGCTCCGAGCCGTTGAGCAAGAGGTCGAGTCCGGAGAGGTCCAGCCCGGCCCGCTCGGCGGGCGTAGTGCCCGACACCGCGAGCTTCAGGCCGAAATCGGGGCACCCCGTGGTTCCGGCGCGATAGTCGGAGATCGCGCGCAGCCAGCGTACGGGGCGCTTGACGAATTCCGCCGGCGCCAGCGTAATGCCGTGCACGCCCAGGAACAGCGGTAGCGAAAGGCCGAGGATCAACCCCATGTCGTGGAAGAACGGCAGCCAGGTCACGACGGGCCGATCGTGTGCGATTGACACGGCGTGCCCGAGTTGCGTCAACGCCGTGGCGAGGTTCGAGTGGGTGACCCGGACGCCTGCGGGAGACTTCGTCGATCCGGAGGTGTACTGCAAATAGGCGAGCTCGTCGCCTACCGGGTCGATGACAGGCGCGGCCGCGAAGTCCACCGCGGCCGAACCCGTGATCGAAGCGGCTGGACGCATGCCCGGCGTACCAGCAGGTGTCTGCGATGTTTCCGCCTGCCGCGCGACCGCATCGGCCGCACCCGCCGTCGCGAGCACAGGATGAGTGCTCGACAGAAACTGTTCGGCCGAACCCCACTCCGGTACCGAGACAGTCGCGGGCAAGGTGAGTATCCGTCCCAGCGCTGGTCCGATGTTCGGCGCGGTGTTCTCGTCGTGCGCCGAGACCAGGCTGAGCGTGGGCCGGGCGTCGGCCAGGACGGCGTGCAGACGATCGCGGTTTCGTGCACCCGCGGCAGGGAACAGCGGCACCGCGACTCGATTGCTGTACAGGCAGGCGAGGAACGCCACCGCGTACTCGATCCCGTGGGCGCAGAGCAGGGCCACTCGGTCGCCGGGCGCGCTCTCCTGCCGCAGCCGCGCGGCCAGCGCGCCGGCCGCGGCGTGCAGGCGGGCGTAGGTCAGGGTGACGGCCACGCGTTCCTGGACGCGGAAGCGCAGTTCGGTGAAGGCGGGCTCGTCCGGCCGGGTGGCGGCCCACGCGGCCACCGACGTCGCGAGGCCATTGCCTGCGGGGTGCGTGCCGCTGGTCACGAGGTGTCTCCGGTATTCGCGGCGACGCGCTCCAGCAGGGCCGCGCCGAGGGCGGTGATGGTGGGGTGTTTGAACAACTCCGCGGTAGCGATCCGGACGCGCAGCCGCGATTCCAGGTTCCGTCGCATCTCGATCGCGAGCAGCGAGCTGAGTCCGAGCTGGTTGAAGTCGGCGGCGGGGTCGATGTGCTCGGCGGGCAGATCGAGCGTGCTCGCCAGGACTCGGCGAATGATCGTGGTCAGCGGTTCCACGGCCTCCGGCGACGCGGGCTCGGTCGCGGTGTGCCGGGTGGGAGCGGCACTCGAATCCGGCATCGGCGCCAGAAGATTCGCCAACCGCACCGCGACCGGGGACGGGTCGGTCGTCGGGGTGTGCTCCAGCGCGAGCAGGTACGGGCCGTCATAGCACAGGGCCTGGGACAGTATGGCGCTTCCGCGCCGCAGGTCGAACGCTCCGATGCCCGCGCGCCGCAGATGGCTCGCCCCACCGGCGGCCGCGGCGAGGCCGGAATCCCACAGCCCCCAGCCGATGCTCATGATCCGCCTGCCCGCATCACGCTGTGCCAAGGCGTCCATCGCCGCGTTGGCGGCGGCGTAGGCGGCCTGTCCCGGCGCTCCGAGCGCGCCGGTGGCCGAGGAGAACAACAGGACGAAGTCGGTGGCGTCGGTCGCGGTGAGTTCGATCAGATGGCCCGCCGCGGTGGATTTGGGCAGGAACGTCCTAACCACCTGGCCCGTGCTGACCGCGTCGAACCCGGCGTCCTCAAGCACGCCCGCCGCGTGCACGACGCCACGGATCGCCGAGTCGGAGGCTCGGATGTCGCTGAGCGCGTTGGCCAGATCGTCGCGGTCGGAGGCGTCGCAGCGCACCACGACGATGCGGTCCTCCAAGCCGTCGAGCAGCGCGGGCACCGGGCGGGGCGCCCGGGTCAGCACCACCACGTCGCGCGCGCCCGCGTCGAGCAACCAGCGCACGGCGACCGAGCCGAGCGTGCCCAGCCCGCCGGTGACGACGTAGGTTCCGTGTGCGTCGATGCCGACGACCGGCAGGGCGCGTGCTCGCGCGGGCGTGAAGCGCCGCACCGCGATCTCGCCCGCGGAGAGGCGCAGCTCATCGGGAATCGCGCCGTCGGTAGCCGTCACCAGGCGAGTGAGCGGTGGCAAGTTCCTGAGGTCGGTATCGGTCCAGATCAGGCGTACCGTCCGGCCCGTCTCGAGCTGGAGCGAGCGCACCAGCCCGGCGATCGCCGCCGGGACGAGCGAGGTCGGCGCGCCCGGCTCGTCGGGCCGCGTGAGTGAGCGGGCCGTCTCCTCCAACGGCAGTACGACCGTCACGGACGCGGTGGCGTCCTGGGCGGAGATCAGTTGCAGCAGTTCGAGGACGCGGCTCGTCGCCGCGGCGGGGTTCTCGTCGTCGCGCACGCCGGAGTCCGCGGGCCAGACGGCCACTACGGCGTGGCCGCCGCCGCGCCCGGTCAGTACCGCGGTGACGAGCGAACTCGCGTCGTCCGGTTCGCGCGCGATCCGTTCGGTCGGCAGCTCGGCATCCAGCGCACGAGCTAGTCGGACCGCGAGGTCCGAAGCCCCCACCACCACCGCGCGTCGCACGAGGCTTTCGGCCGCGTCGCCGATTCCGAGCGAACCGGGATCGCGCGCTTGCCAGGCTTCGTGACGGAAGGGCGCGGTCCGCGTCTCGTGCGCGGCAGGTCTCGCGCGAAGTGCGCCGGGCCCCTCGACAGTGCCCGGATCGGCGTAACGGATGCGCACGCCGGAGAAGGCGAGGCAGGGCACGCCGTGCTGGTCGGTCGCGATGACGTCCCCGACCAATCCGGTGTCGCTCCGTTCCCGGACCAGCGCGTGCACCTCGAGCACGTGGCGATTCGGCTCGTGCGACAGCCAGGCCGAGTCGATGCCGATCGGCAGCGGAATCGACGCGGGGGGCATTTCGTCGAACACCGCCGCGGCGAGCACGTGCAGGCAGCCGTCCAGCGTTGCGGTGCGATGCAATTCGGCGGCGTCGAACAGGCCCAGCGCTCGTCCGGTACCCGCGGCGATACCGCGCAGCGTGCGGAACCGGGGACCGTACTCCAGCCGCCTGCGGCGCAATTCCTGGTAGAAAGCGCCGGGGGTGATGACGCGCATGTGGTGCCGCGCGGCCCGATTTGCATCGACCACCCGCATCCATGCGACGATATCCGCGGGTGTGGGGTCACCGGCGGGCCGGGCCGAAGCCAGCGTCCCGGTGCCCGTGACCTCCGCCCGCACGCTTTCCTCCGTGCCCGGCCCGCGGTAGACGACCTCGGGCAGAACGCCCGGATCGGTGCGCTCGTGCACGGCGAAGTCCGCCAAGGCGGCTGTCGCGGCGGTATCCCTGGCGAATTGAAGCAGCCTGCGCAACCAGAAGACGGCGGGCACCGTGCTCTCGCCCTGCACCACATGATGGCCGAGATCCTCGGCGGCGAACGCGGATTCGGGGACGTGCGCGCTCGCGGGCCCGGCCACCAGCAACGGGAATTTCCGTTTGCGCCACTGCCGCGATGCGAGCGGGCCGAAAGGGCCGAGCGCGGACCAGTCGACCGGCCGCCCCTCCAGGTACAGCCGCGCCAAGCCGGTGAGAAAGCCGCTCACCTCGTCATCGCGCAGCGCCATGGCATGGGTGCCGTCGCGGAAGTCCGGATACTCACCTACCGCAGCGAGCAATACCGGATGTGGGCCGATTTCGACCACGGTCGAGATCCCGTCGTCGGCCGCGCGTTCCAGGGCGGCCGCCAATTGCACCGTGCCCGTCGCGTTCTCGGACCAGTAGTCGCGGTCCATCGCCGCCGTGGTGAGTTTCATGCCGCGACGCGCCGTCGAATACACCGGCACGCGCGGCGTCCGGGCGGTGATCTCGGTCAACGCCGCGACGAAAGGCGCGAGCACGGTGACGACCTGGGGGCTGTGCGCGGCGAAGTCGACCGCGAGCCTGCGCGCGAACATGTTGCGGCGCGTGGCCCGCCGCACCAGCGTGTCGACATAGCGTGGCGTGCCGGACACGACCACCGATCTCGGGCCGTTGACCGCCGCGATGGCCACCTCCGCCCGCATCGGCTCCACGAGTTTGGCCGCCTCGTCCTGGCCGGCCTCCAGCACCGCCATCGCGCCTTGTCCGTCCAGATGCGCCAGGGTCGCGCTGCGCAGCACCACTACGCGTGCCGCGTCCGCGACCGACAGCGCGCCGCTCACCGCAGCCGCCGCGATCTCGCCCAGGCTGTGCCCGGCCACCGCGTCGGGGCGAATCCCCCACGCCGCCAGCAGTTTCGTCAGCGCCACCTGGAACACGAACAACGCGGGCTGCACCAGATCCGTGGCTTGCGTCTCTGCCGCGGAGGCGAAGCCGTGGCGCGGCGTCCACACCCGCGGCCCGCCCGCCGCCACGATCGCGTCGGTCGTCTCGGCGAGCGCGGCGGCGAAGACCGGATATCGCGCCGCCAGCGCGCGGCCCATTCTCGGATGCTGGCCACCTTGTCCGGAGAACAGGAACAACAGCCCGCCGCGGCGGCGGTGCGCCACGGGGCCGAGCGCCGCGCCTGCGTCCTCACGTCCGAGAGCGCGCAGCCGGTGCACCGCGTCGGCGTGATCGTGCGCGAGGACGGCGGCCCGGACCGGCTCGGTCAGCAATCGCGCCGTCGCCGCGGCGAACTCGGGCAGCGGCGGCCGCGCCTCGTCGAGTTCGTCGGCCAGCCGCTGTGCGCGTTCGCGCAGTTCTTCGCCGTCGCGTGCGGTGAGCGTCAGCAGCAGCGGGAAGTGCTCACCACGGTCGAATCGGGCCGGGGTGACGCCGCGGAGCACGATGTGCGCGATCGTGCCGCCGAACCCGAACGAACTGACGCCCGCCGCGCGTTCCGGCGCGGCCACCCGGCTCCAGTCCACCGGTTCGGTCGGCACCCGCATGCCGCGCTCGGCCAAGTGCAGCAGCGGGTGTTCGGTGTGGACGTTGATCGTCGGGGCGATCACCCCGTGGTGGATGGACAGCGCGGTCTTCACCATCCCGGTGACTCCGGCGGCCGCCTCCAGATGCCCGATGTTCGACTTCACCGAGCCGATCCAGACCGGATCACCGGCGGCGTCGCCGAGCGCGGCGGCGAGCGCGCCGACTTCCACCGCGTCACCCAGCGGAGTTCCGGTGCCGTGACATTCGATGTAGCCCGCGCGGCTCGGCCTGCGCCCGGCCCGTGACCACGCGGTGCGCAACGTCTCCTGCTGCGCACGGCCGTTCGGCGCGTACAGACCGTTCGAGCGCCCGTCCGACCCGACGGCGGTTCCGACGATCTCCGCGTAGCTCCGGTTGCCCTCGCGTACCGCGTCCGAACTGCGTTGCAGCACCACCACGGCGCAGCCGTCGCCGCGGGTGTAGCCGTCGGCGGCGACATCGAACGGCGCCGACCGTCCGCCGGGTGACAGGAACCCGCCCTCGGCCAGATAGTTCGAGGTGTGCTCCAGCAAGACGACATTGACGCCGCCCACGATGGCGAACGGGACCGTGCCGTCGGCGAGCAGCCGGACCGCGAGGTCCACCGCGGCGAGCGAGGACGAGCAGGCACTGTCGAGCACCAGGCTCGGTCCGTGCAGATCGAGCACGTACGACAACCGGTTGGCGATAATGCTGAGCGCGGACCCGGTCACGGCGTAGGGCGCGTCATGGCCGGCGCGGCCGAGTACCGCGATGCCGTGGTCGTACCCCGACGCGCCGAAGACGACGGCGGCGCCGGAACCCCGTGCGCGGTAGCCGATCCCGGCGTCATCGAGCGCCTCGACCGCGACCTCCAGCGCGAGGCGCTGCTGCGGATCCATGACCGCGGCCTCACGGTCGGAGATGGCGAACCAGTCGTTGTCGAAGGACTCGACGTCGTCGAGGTACCCGCCGCGCCGGGAGCCCAGCCGCCCCGCGGGCGGGGTGGACGTGGCGTCCCGGCCCTCGATCAGCAGCTGCCAGAATTCGGCGACGCTCGCCGCTCCGGGCAGTCGGCAGCCGATGCCGATGATGGAGACGGGTGGATGCGAGCCGACGGGGTCAGTGGGCGCGCCGTTCATCGCATCGCGAGATACTCGACAAGCTGTTCTATGTCCGGATGGTCGTAGATCGCGGTCAGCGGAACCTCGACTCCCATGGCGTCTTCGAGATGGGCGGTCAGCCTCGCGAGTTGAGTGGAACCGAGGCCGAGATCGGTGAAGGGCGAGCTGGTCGACACCGCGGCGGCGTCGACGCCTAGCAGATCCGCGACAGCCAGGACGGCGGCGCAGGTGAGTGCGGTGCGCCGGCTATAGCCGAGCGAACCCTCGTTCTCCTGTGCGCCACTGTGCCCGTCCGGAAGACTGGGCCGCATCGCGTCCTCCCTCCCCGTCTCCCCGGCTGCCGTTACCCACTCGAGATCGGTACCCACGCGATTATGCCGGAGAAATCGTCCGGAGCAAGGTCGCATATCCGCTGCCAGCCCGGCTCTTTCGCGAACCGGCGGTGATCGCATACGGTGGCACCGTGACCGAACCGGACAGCGGTGCCGCCACCCGTGCCGAGCGCACACCGACTCTGCCCGTCCTGCTGCGCTGTTGCGCCGCGCTGGCGGCCACGCCGGGCCGGTTGTTGCGGCCGCGCCGCCCCGACACCACCCTGCTGGCGAACCTCGAAGTGGTGCCGCCGCCCGCCGCGAGCGCCACGGTCCGGCTGACCGTGCTGACCCAGGCCACCATGTCCGCGCCGACCACCATCGTGGCCGAGGGCGTGCGCAGCCTACGGGAGATGCGGCTGTCGATGGCGGCGTTCCTGGTCGAGCATCCGAAGGCGCGTTTCCTGGTCGATCCCGCCCTGTGCGCGGGTGTGCACGATCGCGTGCTGCCCGAACTGCCCTTCCCGGTTCCGCTGCTCGTCGCGCCGGACAAGCCGGTGCTCGGTCTGGCCGACGCGCTCGCCGCGCACGACGTCGCGGGCGAGGACATCGATTTCGTGGTGCCCACCCACCTGCACTGGGATCATGTGTCGGGCCTGCTGGAGTTGCCCGCCTCGGTCGAGGTCCGATTGCCCGGAGCCGAGTACGACTGGGCGATGGGCGGCCCGCACGCGCCAGCCGGTGTGGCGCGCGGCCCGCTGCGTGGACGCAGCTTCGACCGCTTCGAACTGGACGGCCCGCCGGTGCTCACCTTCCCGCGCAGCAAGGACCTGTTCGGCGACGGTTCGGTGCTGCTGGTCGATCTCGCGGGCCACACGCCGGGCAGCATCGGCGTGCTGCTGGCGGTGGACGACGGCAGTCGCGTACTGTTCGCCGGCGACGCCGTCTGGAGCAAGCTGCAGGTCGATCTGCTGCGGGAGAAGGCGCCGATGCCCGGCAAGCTGTTCGACGCCGACCGGGACGCCGCCTTCACCACGATCCACCGCCTGCACGCGCTGCCCGACGGCATCGAACTCGTCGCGAGCCACGACTACGCGGCCGTCACCGCCCGCGCGGCGAAATAACTCCGGTCAGCCGACCACCACGGTTTCGGCGAGGCGGGCCGTGATCAGCTCCTCGGCCTCGGTGACCATCCGCCCGATCAGTTCGGCGCAGGTCGGGATGTCGTGGATCAAGCCCTGGCACAGGCCGACCGACCAGATGCCCGCGTCCAGATCGCCCTCTTCGAACACGCGGCGGCCGCGCGCTCCCGCGACCAGATCCCGCACGTCGTCGAAGGTGCCGCCGGACTTCTCGATCTCGACGACCTTGCGGCTGATCTCGTTGTCCGCGACCCGCGCCGTGTTGCGCATGGTGCGGAAGATGAGCTGGGTGTCGCGCTCGGAGTTCGCGACGATCTTCTCCTTGACCTTCTGATCGATCGAGGACTCCTGCGTGCACAGGAACCGGGTGCCCATGTTGACGCCGTCCGCGCCGAGGGCGAGCGCGGCGACCAGGCCGCGGGCATCGGCGATCCCGCCGGAGGCGATCATCGGGATGCTCAGTTCCCTGGCGGCGGCGGGGATGAGCACGAGGCCGGGAACGTCGTCCTCGCCGGGATGGCCCGCGCACTCGAAGCCGTCGATGCTCACCCCGTCCACACCGATCCGCTCGGCCTTCAGCGCGTGCCGGACGCTGGTGCATTTGTGCAGCACCTTGATGCCCGCGTCCTTGTAGTAGGGCAGGAACGGCTCCGGGTTGCTGCCCGCCGTCTCGACGATCTTGATGCCGCTGTCGATGATCGCCTGCACGTATTCCGCGTACGGCGGCGGGTTTATCGACGGCAGGATGGTGACGTTCACGCCGAACGGCTTGTCGGTCAGCTCTCTGGTGCGCGCGATCTCGCGGCGCAGGTCGTCCGGGGTCGGCTGGGTCAGGGCCGTGATGAAGCCGAGCCCGCCCGCGTCGGCGACCGCCGCGACGAGTTCGGCCCGCCCCACCCACATCATGCCGCCTTGCACGATCGGGTGTTCCACCCCGAACTTCTCGGTGAACCTGGTCCGCAGCATTGCGCTTCTCCTATACCTCGCGCGGGCGTGCCGGTTCGCCCGTTGGGGTCGATGGTGACACGAGAATCGCCTCACGTTCAACTCATAAGTGAGCGGAGGTTCGCATATTTGATGATCTTACCCGGTGGTGTTCGCGCAGCGCTTCGGGTTGCGATGAGATCGAATAGCCTGCTAGAAGGCGCGTCCCCGGAGTGGGTCACCGAGCCGGGCTGATTAACCCGGATTCATCTCGCAATCCCTTGCCGGGCGTTTAAGTTAGTTGCTATTCTGCACGCGATTCAGCCCGTCGCCGCCGTCGGAAAACCCGGCGGGCCGATGACGGTCCGAGAGGAGTTCGTGGCAATGACCACCGGGGCAGCAGCGCTCGACGAACCGATCAGGTCGCGGCGCAACCACTGGAACAACCAGCTCGCCGTGCACGCGCAGATGCGCCCGGACGCGGTCGCGCTGCGATTCCGTGGCGTGGACACCACCTGGCGGCAGTTGCACGAGCGGTCGCTGAAGTTCGCCGACGGACTGGCGCGCCGGGGCGTCGGGTTCGGCGATCGGGTGCTGATCCTGGCGCTGAACTACCCGGAGTACCTCGAGGCCGTGTTCGGCATCAACGCGCTGGGCGCGATCGCGGTCCCGGTCAACTTCCGCCTCACGCCGCCGGAGGTCGCCTACATCGTCAGCGACAGCGGAGCCAAGGCGGTCGTCACCGACACCGTGTTGCAGCCGCTGGCCACCGCTGTGCAGGCGCAGGCGCCCGCCCTGGAGACCTGCGTGGTGATCGGCGGCGCGTCCGGCGACGGGGTGATCGGCTTCGACGATCTGCTCGCCGAATCGGGTGAGCCGCACACCCCGCTGGACATCCCCGAGGACACCCCCAGCCTCATCATGTACACATCCGGCACCACGGGCAGCCCGAAAGGCGCGGTGCTGACCTACGCGAACATGAATGCACAGGCGCTGACCTGCATTCGGGCGCTGGCGCTGCAGCCGGAGTCGATCGGGTTGTGCACCTCGCCGCTGTTCCACATCGCGGGTCTGGGCAGTCTCGCACCGGCTTTCCTGCTCGGTGCGAAGACGGTGCTGCATCCGCTCGGCGCCTTCGACGCCGGTGAGTTCCTGGACGCGCTGGAGCAGGAGCAGGCCACCTCCGCCTTCTGCGTGCCCGCGCAGTGGCAGCTGGTCTGCGACCACCCGACGGTGAAGGATCGCAAGCTGGCGCTGGAGGCGCTCAGCTGGGGCGCGGCGCCCGCGTCGGACACCGTGCTGCGCGCGATGGCCGAGTGCTTCCCGAACGCGTTCAACGTCGCGGTGTTCGGGCAGACGGAGATGTCGCCGATCACCTGCGTGCTGGAGGGCAAGGACGCGATCCGCAAGCTCGGCTCGGTCGGCAAGCCCATCCCGACCATTCAGGCGCGCATCGTCGACGACGAGATGAACGATGTCGCGCCCGGTGAGGTTGGCGAGATCGTCTACCGCGGCCCGACGCTCATGCAGGGCTACTGGAACAAGCCGGAGGCCACCGCCGAGGCGTTCGCGGGCGGCTGGTTCCACTCCGGCGACCTGGTCCGCCAGGACGAAGAGGGCTTCGTCTACGTGGTCGACCGCAAGAAGGACATGATCATCTCCGGCGGTGAGAACATCTACTGCGCCGAGGTGGAGAACGTTCTGTTCGCGCACCCCAAGATTCGCGAGGCGGCGGTGGTGGGCCGCACGCACGAGAAGTGGGGCGAGGTGCCCGTCGCGGTGGTCGCGCTGCACAACCCGGACGATGAGCTGACCCTGGCCGAGCTGGAGCCGTTCCTCAACGAGAACCTGGCGCGCTACAAGCACCCGAAGGAATTGGTGCTGCTGGCCGAGCTGCCGCGCAATGCGAGCGGCAAGGTGGTGAAAGTCCAGCTGCGCAAGGATTATTCGTCCTGAGCGCGCGGTGCGTTCGTTTCACGTGAATCGGACGATTTTCGCGGGCGCGGATGCGTAAGGTCGTCGTATGGCGACCCGACGCATCCGCGCCGCCGTGCTGGCGCTGCACTGGCAGGTGAATGTCATTCGGCCGGAGGGCTTTTTCGGCCCGATGCTGGCCGCACCCGTGGCTGCGGCGGGCGTGGTGGCGCGGGCGACGGACTTCCACGCCGCGGCGCTGGCGGTGCGAGTGCCGGTGATCTTCACCCGGTTCACCATCCCGGTCGGGGAGGGTGAGCTGGTACGCAACACCGGATTCATGCGCTCGGTCGGCGCGGCGCAGACCGAGTTCCGGCCTGATTCGCCCGGCGCCGCGATCATTCCGGAGATGGCGGCGCAGCCGACGGAAGTCTTCGACAATCAGAAGCTGTCCGGCCTCGCGGGCAGCAAACTGCCCGAGTGGCTGGCGGATCAGGGTATCGAGACGCTATTCGTCACAGGCGTCGCCACAAATCTCACCGTCGAGCAGACCGCGCGCCACGGTACCGATCTCGGGTTCACCGTGCACCCGGTGTCCGACTGCGTGGCCGCCGCCTCCCTGGAAGCGCACGAAGCCGCGCTGGCCAACCTCGAACTCGTCACCGCGGGCAGCGTGCGCGCCGCGGAGGCGCTCGAACGGGTCGGCCGCTGAGGCAACCGGCGTCGCACGGGACATTCGCTCGTCGGCCGCCCCTGAGCCGCGATTCGACGAACTCGGTCCGCGATAGCCGCGGTCGCGATGGCGCTGCCGGCTGTGATCGGCAAAGGGTTCACGGACGCAAGGATCGCCCGTACCGAAAGTGACCCGAACTCGGCGATCGGATCGTGTGACCCCCGCTCACTCGCGGGCCCGCTCGGTCAATCCGTGCCCGACCAGACTGATCACCCGTCGGTACGCGTCCTCGGCCGAGAGCGGTGGGTGCCCCTCCGCGATGGCGCCGAGGAGGCCGACGACGCCCCAGGACAGGAATGTCACGGTGGTCGCGAACTCGTCCTCCGGCATCGCCAGCCGGTCGCGCAGCCGCTCGGCCAGGATCTGCGCGACCATCACCCGGGTGGTGCGCAGCAGCACGGTGCCGCTCTTGCGGCCGAGCAGCGCCCGGTAGATCTCGGGATTACCGGCTGCCAGTTCGAACAGCGTACGAACCGGCGCCAGCGGTTCGGACGCTTCGGCGTTCGTCTCGGCCGCCGCCATGGCCGCGCGCAGATAATCGGTGCTGCTGCGCAACAGCAGATCGTCCTTGTCCCGGTAATGCGTGTAGAACGTCGACCGCCCCACGTCCGCGCGAGCCAGAATGTCGCGGACGGTGATCCCCTCGTAAGCGCGCTCGACCATGAGTTCGATCAGCGCCCGGTGCAGCAAGGCCCTGGTGCGCCGGACCCGGCGATCGGCGCTGTCGGCGATGTCCTGCTCCTCCGGCACGGTGCCTCCCGGACAAATGTCTCGTATGCGTCCGGTTCCGGACGGATTCCGGCGTATTGCCCCTGGTCGGCGAGGCGATCCGGGCCGATCCTGAACTCATGTCCGGAAACGAACCCCAGTCTGCCACTACTTCGCACGCCGAGGTCGGCGTCCTGCTCACTCAACCGCGCCGCTACCGCGCGTTCAAGGCCGCCTTCCTGCTCGACCGAGGAGATCGCCTGAACGGGCGTCTGGCCGAACTGGCCCGCCCGGCGCCCGGTGCCGACGTCGTCGATATCGGTTGCGGCCCGGGCGACCTCGCTCGCGTGCTGGCCCGCCGCGTCGGCCAGGTCACCGGCGTCGACCCGTCGCCGCAGATGATCGACTACGCCACCGCGCGCTGCCGCGACCTGGCGAACTGCCGATTCGAACTCGGTACGGCGCAATCGCTTCCCCTGCCCGACGCGTCCGCCGACCTGGTGACCTGCACCTTCGCGATGCACCACATCCCCGAACCGCACCGAACCGACGCCATCGCGCAGATGTTCCGGGTGCTGCGACCCGGGGGCAAGCTGCTGCTCGCCGACACGCATCCGACCGGCGTGTTGCGCTCCGCCCTGGTTCGCGTCATGGCGCGGTTGGCCGCCCGCCACACTCACGACACCGGCCACGACCACGGTGATCCCTTGGCGGGCGTCGATATCCGCCGGTATCGGGACGTGCTGCGCGCGAACGGTTTCGAGGATGTCGAATTCGTCCCGGTGCGCCCCGCGACCGGGGTCCTGTCGGCCACCAAGCCCTGAGGAAGTCCGTCCACCGGACCCGCCCGAACCTAGATCAAATTCCTCTTCGCCATCCAGCGCATGGTGGCCCAGCCGCAGAACACCGGAAGCCAGCAGGTGAGCACGCGGTAGAGCAGTACCGAGGGCACCGCGATATCCGCGGGCAGGCCGAAGGCGGCCAGACCACCGATCAGCGCGGCCTCGACCGCGCCGACACCGCCCGGAGTCGGCGCGGCCGAGGCCAGGGTGCCGCCGATCATGGTGACGATGGTGACGGTGATGAACGTGGTGCCGCCGCCGAACGCCTCGACGCTGGCCCAGAGCGCGCCGGCGAGACCGAGTGTGATCGCCGCGCAGCCGAGCACGATCACCGCCGACCGCCTGGGGTCGCGGGCGAGTTCGGCCAGCTCGCTGAGCACTTCCTGCAGTTGCGGGCGCACCGCGTTGTTCAGCCAGCGGCGCAGTTTCGGCACGAACATGAACGTGCCGACGATGCCGACGCCGACACCGGCGAGCAGATACAACACCGTCGCGTCCGGGACGAAGTGCGAGAGATCCGTCGAGGTGCCCGCCAAGATGCTGAACGCGAGCAGCAGGCTGACGTGGGTGATCACCTGCACCGCCTGTTGCAGCGCCACCGCGGCGGTGGCGCGTACCGCGCCTACACCGCCCTTCTGCAGGAAGCGCACGCTCAGCGCGAGCCCGCCGACCCGCGCGGGCGTGGTCGTCGCGGCGAAAGTGTTGGCGATCTGCATGATCACCAGATTGCGGAAGCTCACCGCGCCGGACGCGCAAGCCCACAGCGCCGCCGCCGCGCCGACATAGGTCAGCGCCGAGACCGCGAGCCCGAGCAGCGCCCACCACCAGTTCGCCGTGCGCAGCTGTGTGAAGAAGGTCGGCACGGCGCTGATGAACGGGTAGGCCACGTACACCAGCGCGATCAGCAGCACCAGCTGGATGATCTGGTTACGGGAGAACCGGGTGATCTGCTCGGCTTCGATCCGATCCTGCCCGGTCTGTTTGCGCACCTCGTCGCGAGCGGCGGACAGCGCGGCCTTCCAGCCCGGGACGGCCTTGCGGATCCCGGTCGGTACGGCGGACTTGGTCAACCGGCTCGCCGCGGCGAGCACGCGCGCTTCGCCGAGAGCGTCGATCGCCGCGCACACCGCGGGTTCTTTGCCGAAAGTCGCGGTGGTGGTCACCAGCAATTGAGCGATGTCGGATTGCAGTTGCGCGTCCGACGCGCCGTACTCGGCGTTGCCGAATCCGCCGAACAACGTGACGCCGTCGTCGACTCGGATGTCGATCGGCCGCAGGTCGCCGTGCGAGATCCGCTTCTGATGCAAGGAGTCGAGGGCTCGCCACACCCCGGGCAGCGCGTCGGCGGACTGATCGGTGATCGGCGCGCCCCGAGGCCGGGTATGCGCGTACAACATCCAGCCGCGGGAGAGCGCGGTGACCGCGACAGGCGTGCCGCTGCCCAATCCGAGGTCGCCCACGGCGATCGCCATGAGGGCGCGATGCTCGACCACGCGGTGCATGGAACCGTGGATGGCCGCGGTTTCACTGGAGCGGAATGTCAGCCAGCGCCACAGCTGCCGCAGCGCACCGAAGCTGCGCTGGTTCTTGCCGAACATCTCGATGGTCAGTTCCCGTTCCGGCCCTTCGACGGCGGCGGCGAGCATCAACGGCCCGCGGCCCGCCGGATGCACCACGGTGAATGCGGTGACCGTGTGACCGCGTCCGGCGAGCACCCGGACGGCCGCGTCGAGGGGGACCTCCAGCGCAGGCGTGCCGACCACGAGCACGATCACCGCGCCGACCAGCCAGCCGACGGCCAGCCCGAACATCGCCCGCGCGGGCACCACGGTGCTGACCACGAGATGGATCGGCGCGAACGCCAACAGCAGGAACCACAGCCAGCGCCGCGGCCGGACGGGCAGCCAGGGGCTGGCGACGGTGAGCATCGCGGCGATCATCGCGATCCAGCGCGGATCGTCCAGGAATTGGGACAAGAAGGTGTCCAACCGGTCCGGCACCTGTAGATGCCATTTCGGCGCGGAGAGTCCGGTGCCGGTGATGGACAGCAGCAGTCCGGCGACCGCACCGGCCGCGGCGTAGCCGGCGAGCAGCTTCCACTGCCTGCCGATGATCAGCTCGATCAGGATGGCGAACGGAAGCGCGAGAATCGCCATGCCGTAGACCAGATACACCAGGTTCGACTGGTCCGGATTGAGGAAGCCGACGATATTGGAGACCGAGCGTTCCAGCGCCAGCCATTCCGGGCGGGTGATCAGCGAGGCAGCGATCACGACCGCCACCCACAGGGCCGCGAGAACGACGCGAATGATGTCGCTCGTCCGCCGGATCAGCGGCTGTAGCAGGTTGCCCGTGACCGGGATCTCCCGCCCGTCCACTCGCATGCTCCCCCGCCTCTCCGGGTTTCAGGCCGTACTGATCGGGTGGCGCGAGACCCGCGTTGGACGCCACTCCTCTTCTGGGCGCGGTGAGTTACCCATATGCGTACGAAATCAGTTGGTAGGTTCGCTGCACGATACCGGCCGATGACCACGACGAGGTGCCGGTGGTCTCGGGCACCGTTCGCCCGATGTGCTCTGAATCACTATCTATGAGGTTGATCCTCACATTGGTGTCAAGTTCGAGCATAAGGGCATGGACAACGAACTCTTCGCCTACAGCCCGATCGTCGACCGTCCGCCGTTGCGCTGGCCCGGAAGCGCCCGGGTCGCGTTCTATGTCGGACTCAATGTCGAGCATTACCAGGTGGACCGGCCGTCCACGAGCATCTTCCCCGGCACCGCCGGGCTCGCGCCCGATCCGCTGAACTACGGGTGGCGCGACTACGGGCCGCGCGTCGGCATCTGGCGGGTGATCGACGTGCTCGACCGGCACGGCATCCGGGCCAGTGCGTTGCTCAACTCGGATGTGGCCGAACACCATCCCCAGATCGTGGCGGCCGGAGTGCGGCGGAACTGGGCGTGGCTCGCGCACGGGAAGAACAACTCGATCTTCCAGGCCGACCTTCCGGCCGACGAGGAGCGCGCGTACCTCACCGACGTGGTCGCGACCATCGAACGAGCGACCGGCAGCAGGCCGCGTGGCTGGATGGGACCGGCGCTCACCGAGTCCTTCCTGACCCCGTCGCTGCTGGCCGAACTCGGCCTCGGCTACGTACTCGACTGGACCAACGACGACCAGCCCTATCCCCTGTCGGTACCCGGTCTGCTCAGCGTCCCCTACTCGGTGGAACTCAACGACAACACGCTGTTCCTGGGCAAGGCCACCAGCGGACCGGACTTCGTGCGGATCGTGCGCGACCAACTCGACCAGCTCTACGCGGAGTCCGCGGGCAGCGGGCGCGTAATGGCGCTGGCCCTGCACCCGTTCGTGATCGGGCAGGCGTTCCGGATCAAGTATCTGGATCAAGCACTCGACTACGTGGCGAACCACCCCGGGGTGTGGCTGACCACCAGCGACGAGATCGCCGAGCACTACGCGGGCGCGTCGATGCTTGCCGAATCCGCGCGAGCCGAAGACGATCGGGTCACCTAAACGATGCTCGGGAGGCAGCGATGGCAGCGCAAGACCAGGTACAGGACAAGGACCTCACCGGAAAGACGGTGGTGGTGACCGGCGCGAGCTCCGGCATCGGCGCCGCCGCGGCGCAGCGGCTCGCCGCGCGCGGCGCGGACGTCGCGGTCGTCGGCCGATCACCGGAGCGGACCGCCGAGGTAGCGGCGAAGGCAGGCGCGGAGCCGTTCGTCGCCGACTTCGCCCGGCTCGACGACGTGCGCAAGCTGGCCGACCAGCTGCTCGACAGGTATCCCAGGATCGACGTGCTGGCCAACAACGCGGGCGGCGCGTGGCCCGAACGAACGGTCACCGACGACGGCAACGAACTCACCTTCCAGGTCAATCACCTGGCGCCGTTCCTGCTCACCAACCTGCTGCTGGAGCGCTTGACCCATTCGCGGGCTCGGGTGGTGAACACCGCGAGTATGACCTACCGGATGGCGAAGCTGGACCTGGAGACGGCCAACGCGGCGACGGGCTCGTTCAACCAGCTCGGCGCGTACGGCGCGTCGAAACTGGCGAACATCCTGTTCACCCGGGAGCTGGCCCGCCGCACCGAGGGCACCGGGATCACCACGGCGGCCTTCCATCCCGGCGCGGTCGCCACCCACGTCTACGACAACGCCCCATTCGGTCTCGGCTGGTTCATCCGATCCCCGCTGGCGCGCCCGTTCTTCATCCAACCGGACAAGGGCGCGGAGCCGCTGGTGCACCTGGCCACCACCGCCGATGGCGCGGCGATCGACGGCCGGTACTTCCACCGGTTCGAGCTGGAGCCGCCGCGCAACAAGCAGGCGGTCGACGCCGATCTCGCCCGGCGATTGTGGACGCTGTCCGAGCGGGCCACCGGGTTGGCGTCGAGCGAATAGCCCGGCCGTTACCGCTCGGCGTCAGCGAGCCGCAGAGAGGGGCCGCTCGCCGGGTCCGTCTCGACGCCGACCCCGTACACCCCACCGGTCCGGTCGCTCGCGTCCAGTTCGACGATGGCCCGCGCGACTCGCTCGGTGGGGACCAGTACGGGAAAAGTGGTGGGTGCGATGGCATTCACCCGCACGCCGAACTCGGCGAACTCGGCGGCGAGGTTGCGGGTCAGCTGGTTGAGCGCGGCTTTCGACGCGGAGTACAAAGTCTGTCCCGGGTAGACCTCCGAGCCGGAGATACTCGATACGTTGACGATGTTGCGGTTGCGCGCGCGGTTCTCGGGGCCGGCGTGCAACCAGCACCGCTGGGCCAGTCGTGCCGAAAGGCGCAGTGGCACAGCCACGTTCAACGCGAAGTGGGGATCGAAGTCGTCCAGCGCCGCGTCGCCGTCGACGATGCCGCGCGGGTGCAGCCGGACGTGCGCCGCGTTGTTCACCAGCAGATCGACCCGGCCGAACCGGGCCAGCGCCAGGTCGACCACTCGTTCCGCTTCGCCCCGCTGGGTCAGGTCGGATCGGACCACGAACACACGGGAATCGTTCTCCGGCAACGTGGCGTCCGGCGCCAGCGGATCGACGTACCACTCCAGCTGTGACGGCACCGCGGGCGTGCGTGTGCGGCACACGGCGACGATGTCGTAGTCGCGATGGTAGGCCTGGCAGAAGGCGTCGCCCAGCGTGCCGCTCGCGCCGGTGAGCAGGCAGACACGGCGTTCACCAGTGGACAATCTTGTCTCCTCCCCAGCGCCGTTCGGCGTCCGCCTTGGTGCGATGCACCCACATCACCACACTGTTGCGGTCTCGGACGTTGTTGCCCGCGAACGTGTGCCAGCTGCGCGGGGTGACCTCGAACAGCACGAGCGAATTGTCCAGCGGCGGCACGAGGACCACCGACGGTAGCTCGGCGCCGTCGGCGACATGCTCGTACAGTGCGGTCTCGCCGCCGTCGCCCGGCTCCCATCCAGGATTGCCCAGGTAGAACAGCACCGCGACGGCGCGCACGGTCTCGCGAGCGACAACGCCTGGATCGCGTGCCCCGGTCTTGGTGTGGACGGCACCGTCGGGCAAGCGCACTTCGTCCGGGCCGGGCGGTGGCCCGGGGAACCAGGCCGGGTTGAGGTCGTTGTGCGGCCAGCCGAACGGGCTGCCCGGCCGGTGATGATGTATCGACCCTTCCACGTCACCGGTCGCCTCGACGCCGCCGAGCCGGGCGACCAAGTCGTGCCACTCGCGCGAGGCGAACACCGAGAGCGGGCCGCCGCGCAGGTCGGAGAACCGGATTCCGTCGGCGCTGTAGCCATCGGCGACGGTCGCGAACAGGTCGAGGCGCTCCAGGCGAAGCCGCTCGAGCTCGCCGGCCAAGCGCTGGTAGAACTCGGGGACGAAGACGTCGCGGGCGTAGACGTGCGGAAACGGCAGGCTGCGCCGGACCCAGCGCCGGTGGGCGAACAGCTTCGCGAACCACGCCGGAACCGGCGATGCCGCAAGCCCCAGCTCGGTTGTCACCACTACTCCCCTCCCGATCGAACATCCGTGATCATATTGCCCGCACCCGGGAGGCGCGGGCCGGTCTCCGCGCTGCCAGGATCAGGGGGTGAGCCGTGATCTGCGCGTGTGTTTCGTCGGGGATTCGTTCGTCGCCGGTGTCGGCGACCCGGCTTGCCTGGGCTGGGCGGGCAGGCTCGCGTCCGCGGCGCACGCGGAGGGCGTCGCGCTGACCGCCTACAACCTCGGGGTGCGCAGACAGACCTCGGCCGCTATCGTGCGGCGTTTCCGCGCCGAATGCGCGCCCCGCCTGCCCGAGGGCGTGGACGCCAGGGTCGTGGTGTCGTTCGGCGTCAACGACGCCATGCACGAGAACGGCAGTCGGCGGGTGACTCTCGACGAGTCGGTTGCCAACCTGAGCGAACTGCTCGCGCAGGCGGCCGAGCAGGGCTGGCCGGTGCTGATGGTCGCCCCGCCGCCGATCGCCGACGACGAGCACAATGCCCGCACCGCCGTGCTGGACGAGCGGTTCGCGCAGGTCTGCGCCGGGGCGGAGGTGCCGTACGTGCGCGTGCATCAGCCCCTGCGCGCCGATGCGGTGTGGTCCGCCGAGGTCCGTGCGGGCGACGGGGCGCATCCCGGGGCCGCGGGTTACGACAAGCTCGCGGCACTGATCGCCCCGCAGTGGCACGCGTGGTTGGTCGGGGGTAGCGGTCGTTGCCGACCTACTGTCTGAGACAAACGCGGCGATCGTGTCTGATTCAGCCGTATGCGCTGGTAGATCGGCGAATTGTGCAGCGACTGAGCGCAACCGAGATCACGCTATCGGCAGGCCGCGCTTGCCGAACTCGGCCCGCCGCTTCCGCGCGGCGACCAAGTCCACCGGCCGCGCAGCGACCTCCGAATTCGCGTCCGGGGTGAACGCCTCGCTCAATTCCGGTATCCAGCGCACGATCTCGTCCCGATATGGTCCTTCGGTCTCCAGCTGGCCGAGCACGCCCACCAGCGTGAGAAACGAGCGGGCGAACGGCGTGAAGTAGGCGGGCATGGTCATCTGCCGTACCACGTTGGTCAGCCGAGGGTTGGTGGTGCGCAGCACTTGCCGACGCAGCCAGCGTGCGGTCAGGCGGTAGGTCTGGTGGCGGAACGGTTCACCACACGGCGTTATCGCCGCGTAGAGCGCCTCGCTGTCGATGGCTTGTTCGTTCTCCACGAAACCGTGCCTGCGCGTGGCCGCCGCCAGATCTCCCGGTCCGCCCCGGAAGATCGCTTTGCAGCAATCGAGCGTCAGTTCGCCGAAACCCGTGGGGGGCCAAGCACAGCACGCGCCGAAATCCATTACGCCGAGCCGTCCGTCGGGCAGTACCCGGAAGTTGCCCGGGTGCGGGTCGGCGTACAGCAATCCGTGACGGCCCCAGCCGGAGGTCACGAACCGGACCATGAGCATGCCCACCCGGTCGCGCTCGGCCTGCGTGCCGGAGGCGACGATGCGCGGTACCGGCGTGCCATCGATCCATTCGCTGATCAGAACGTCACCGTGCTGCGCGATGACATTCGGTATGTAGAAGTCCGGATCGCCGGCATAGGCCGCGGCGAAAGCCCTCTGGTGGGCAGCCTCCGCCGCGTAGTCGAGTTCCCCGGCGACCGACGCGCAGATCGCTTCGGTCACCGCTTTCACGTCCGCACCGGGCAGGAACACCGTTGCGAGAAAGGAGATCCGGCGCAGGTGGTCCAGATCGCGTGCCACCGCCTGCCTGCCGCCCGGGTACATCACCTTGACCGCGACGGGCCTGCCGTCGTGCCAGACCGCGCGGTGCACCTGCCCGAGCGAGGCGGCCGCGGCGCGCCGGTCGTCGAATTCGCGGAAGCGCGAAAGCCAGTCCGCGCCCATGCTTTCGGCCATGGCGGCGTGCACCGTGTGCGGCAGCATCGCGGGCGCGGCGTCTTGCAGCCTGCTGAGCGCGATCCGGTACGGCTCGGCCACTTCCCGCGGTAGCGCCAGCTCGTAGATGGCCAGCAGCTGCCCCAGCTTCGCGGCACAGCCCTTCAGCTCGCCGAGCACCTCGAAGATGTGCTGCGCGGTGCGTAGCTGAATGTCGCGATTGACTTCTTCGGCCGATCTGCCGAGTGCTCGCTTGCCGAGGCCCGCGGCCTGCCGTCCGGCGAACGCCACTGGCAGCGCGGCCAGCTTCGCGCCACGTACGGCGCCGTGAACAGGCGGTTTACCATGGGAGCGCGACGCGAAAAGGCGGGATCGTCTGCCCGTGGGCCCCTCCTCGGGGCGCTCTCCGATGGGTCGGATGGTCATGACTCACCTCACAGTCGCGCGCACAAGTGTGACACAGGTGCAGTACCGGACAGTAGGGCTTAGACTGTCTGGGACGTGTTCGAAAGTAGTCGAAAGGTGACTTCGATGGGATCCCAGACGGTGGTCGCCGACGTTGCCGACGAGCTGGCGCGCCGGGTTGCCGCGGGGGAGTATCAGCCGGGGGATCTCATGCCGTCGGTGCGTCAGGTCGCCGAGGAATTCGATATGAATCGCGCGACCGCGCAGCTGACCCTGGGCCGGCTGGAGTCGTACGGTTTCGTCGAAGCCCGGCGCGGCAAAGGATTCACGATCCGCGACGTTCGGGAGGCCGGCGGTGTGGACGTGTACCGGCAGTTGTTCCGGTTCTCGATTCCCATGCCCGACATCGCGATAGAGATGTTCCGCGACGTCGTGGACGTCGAGCGCAATCTCGTGCTCGAGGCGTTGCTCACCTACACGGGTGGTGAACAGCGGATCGCTTCGGCCGAACTGAAAGACGCGATCGACGAACTCGAATCGATAGCGCGTCGGACGGATCCGGACTTGCGACAGCTCCTCGCGCTCGAGGTCGCGCTGGTGCGCAGGCTGTTGACCGCGCTCGGACTTCCCATGCAGCGCGCGATTCTGAATTCGATCGGCGAAATGGTGCTCGAGGTGCCGGAGGCGGTCGAGGCGTACTTCGCGGGTGCGGCGGACCTGCACGTCCTGGTCTGGCGGGCGCTGGCCGCGGTCTGGGATTCCGGCTCCGGGCCGAGCGAGGCTCAGCTGGCGCTGTTCGAGGATCTGTTCGGCATGTACCACGAGAAGGTCATCGTGCGCTTCGAGGAATTGGTGGCCGGGGTCGCGGACGGCGCCGACGAGTCCCAGGCGGCCACCGCCTGATTTTCGTACGCTGCACAGTCCGTCTGGGACGCACTCGGGAGGCCGGTGCGGATTCTTCCGCTCGGCACGCCCAGATCCGCCTGTCCACTGAGTGCGGCGAATAGTTTTGTCTCAGACAAAGTGCGGCAAAGGGCGTGGTGCCGGGCACTGAGCCGCTCGCGCGCGCTCGGGCCCGCGGGGGCTGTGCGAGTCGCGACGAATCGATTTGAGCGACAGGGCATCAGCGCTCCGGCTCGGTGTCGTCGTGAACCGCGTGGACGCGGCCGAGCGGATGCCACGTAGTAGTTCCGACTGCTCGGTGTCCGCCTCGAATTTCGCTGGTCGGCCGCCGCGGGAAACTTCGCGCGGCAGCATCGACCCACACTCGAATCTCGCCGGGGATGCCGCACGGGAATTCCGCGCGGCATCGCGACCCGTCTGCGGCGCCCGAACTCAGGCTCCGCCGTTGAGCTTGTTGAGGCGCTCGCACGCCTCGACGTACTCCTGGATCAGCCGGTTGACCACGTCGGCGGAGCGCTCCACGCGGTTCATCATGCCGACGATCTGACCGACCGGGTTGAAGTTGACGTCCTTGGCGGCCTCCGGATAGCGGTGGCCCCGCTTCACGCCGTCCAGCGCGACCATCATCTGCAGCGGCATCGGCAGCGGGTCAGGGGTATCGGCCTGCTCCCACGCCACGGTCCAATCGTTGCGCAGCATGCGGGCGGGCTTGCCGGTCCACGCGCGCGAACGGACGGTGTCGTGGCTGGTCGCGTCGATGTAGGTCTGCATCTGGGCCGGCGGCACGTTGGCTTCCTCGACCGTCAGCCACACCGAACCGGTCCACGCGCCCGCGGCGCCCATCGCCATCGCGGCGGCGACCTGGCGGCCGTTGCCGATGCCGCCCGCGGCCAGCACCGGCAGGTCGCCGACGGCGTCGATGACCTGCGGCCACAGCACCATCGAGGACACCTCGCCGCAGTGACCGCCGCCCTCGGTGCCCTGGCAGACCACGAAGTCGAGGCCCGCCCGCTTGTGGTTGAGCGCGTGCTTGACCGAACCGCACAGCGCGCCGATCAGCCTGCCGGAGTCCTGCACCTGCTTGATCACGTCATCCGGCGGGGTGCCGAGGGCATTGGCCACCAGCTTCGCCTTCGGATGCCGCAGAATCACCTCCACCTGCGGTCCCGCGGTGGTGGCGGTCCAGCCCAGCAACTGGTTGTGGTGCTCGTCCTCCGGCAGCTTGGGCACGCCGTGGTCGGCGAGGATCTTCTCGGCGAAGTCGCGGTGCCCCTGTGGGACGAGTTCGGCCAGCTTGGCTTCCAGCTCCTCGGGGCTCAGGTCGTCGATGCCCTTGCCTTCGTACTTGGATGGAATCACCAGGTCGACGCCGTATACGCCCTGCACGTGCTCGTCCAGCCAGGCCAGCTCGACCTCGAGCTGCTCGGCGGTGAAGCCCACGGCGCCGAGCACGCCGAGTCCGCCCGCGTTGCTGACCGCGGCCGCCACGTCGCGGCAGTGGGTGAAAGCGAAAATGGGGAATTCGATCCCGAGCCGTTCGCAGATTTCGGTACGCATGGCGTGCTGGTCTCCCTAACTGCTCCGCCGCGAACGGCGCGGCGCAGGTGTACTAGAACGAGTTGCATAACTGGCGCGCAGTGCGGCCTGGCCGCCGCGCGTCGAGTCCACCGCGAGCCGCGAATATCGCCATGAAGCGGCTGCGGTTTCCTCGACTGGCCGTCGCACCATGCAACGACAGTAACACGTTCTAGTTTTCCGGGGAATGCGCTGCCGTGTCAGGCGGTGGCCCGCTCCAGTTCGGCGAGCGACTCCTCCAAGTGATCGAGCAGGCGCGGCAGCTGTGGCACGCTGCGGCGGCAGCCGACCAGGCCGAAATCGAGGTTGCCCGCGTTGGAGGTGAGCGTGATGTTCACCGCCTGGCCGTCGAACGGGATCGACAACGGATAGCTCGCGTCCAGACGCGCACCGTTCCAGTACATGGGCTCGCGGGGCCCCGGCACGTTCGAGATGACGATGTTGAAGGTCGGATTGGTCAACGAGATCAACGCGGGCACGAGATTGAGGGCGAGCGGGCTGAGCATCAGCGCCGACAGCGCCATCGTCTGGTTGCACGACAGCGTGCGGTAGACGTCCTTGCCGTCGCGCATCGACCCGGCGACCACCTGCAGGCGGTCCAGCGGATCGGCGATATCGGTGCCGAGATTGCACAGCACCGCCCCCACCTTCACGCCGTTGGTCTCGTCGTCGTCCTCGGCGCGCAGTGACATCGGCACCATCGCGATCAGCGGCTTGTCCGGCAAGGCGTCTCGGTCGATCAGATACCGCCGCAGCGCGCCCGCCGACATGGTGAGCACCACATCGTTGAGCGTGGCGCCGGTAGCCTTCTTCACCTGCTGCAGCCGCTCCAGCGGCCAGGACCGGACCACCGCACGGCGCGCGCCGCCGATCGGCACGTTGAACATGGTGCGCGGGGCCGCGAACGGCAAGGTCAGCTGCTGTCGAGACAGGGCGGTGCGCGCGGCGCGCAGCACCGACGCGCCGGAGGCGGCCGCGGAGATCAGGTTCCGCGCCGGACCGCCGGCACCGGACTCCCTTCTGTGCCTGCCCCGGGGCAGGTGCCACGGGACCCGCGTGGCGCTGGAGGACGGATCGCTGGTCAGCGTGCGCCGCAGCAAGCGTTGAGCGGAAACGCCGTCGATCAACGCGTGATGCATCTTCGAATACATCGCGAACCTGCCGTCGGCGAGACCCTCGATCAGATGGAACTCCCACAGCGGGCGATGCCGGTCCAGCAGGCTGCTGTGCAGGCCGGAGGCCAGTTCCACGAGCTGGTCCATGCGGCCCGGAGCGGGCACGGCCAGCCGCCGCACGTGATAGTCCAGTTCCACATGCTCGGCATGCGTCCACGCCATCTGCGGGGATCCGAAAATGGTTGCGGGATGCTTGCGAAAGGTCGGATCGACCTCGGTGCTTCGTAGTAGTTCGGCGTGGACTCGAGCGGCGAAGTCTTCTCCGGCGTCCTCCGGCGGCTCGAACAGTTGCAGCGAACCGACGTGCATCGGCTGTTCCCGGGATTCGGCGAGCAAGAAGACGGCATCGACCGGCGCGATGAATTCCATGATGAGTCGCCCCCTGACGACATGGTGAAAAGGTTCGGAGTTCAGATCGACCACGTTGTCGGCGGGCCCGCGCAGCCATGAAACCGCCGCGACACGACAAACCTACCCGGACGGGATGGACCGCGTTCGGTGAATCACCGAACCTTCGATGCCAGCAGGTATGCCTGCCCGAACCGCTCGTCGGGACCCGGTTCGCGCACCATGCGAGCGATCATCGCGAACCCGGCGGCGCCGAGCAGACGCGCGAGGCGTTTCGGCGCCCATCGGTAGGCGCGAATCACCCTGTGATCGAAGCCTTCCACCGCATCGGGCCGGTCTGCCGTCTGGAAAGTCAGCAGCACGTGCCCATTTTCTTTGAGTACCCGATTGCACTCGCTCAACACGTGCGGCACGCGATCCGGTGGCGTGTGGATCAACGAATACCAAGCCACTATGCCGCCGAGCGTGTCGTTGCCGATCGGTAGCTGTTCTATCGAACCCTGCGCGAAGGACAGGTGCGGGTACTCCGCACGGGCCAGCGCGACCATGCGGGACGAGAGATCCATGCCGAACACCTGCGCACCCAGCGACGCCAGATGTGCCGTCACGCGCCCCGGCCCGCAGCCGAGATCGGCGACCGGTCCGCAACCGTTGCCCGCCACCGCCTCCGCGAACACGGCCAGCATCGCCCGGTCGAGCGGCCGGCGCTCCAGCCGGTGGCGCACCTGGTCGGCGTAGCGGTCGGCGACCTCGTCGTAGGCCGTGCGGGTGGCGAGGGGATCGGGAGGTTCGTCGGCGAAGTCTTCGGTCGAATCCAGCACCCGCAGCAGCGTATTACGTGCTCACTCCTCCGGTTGTTCGAATGCCTGGGCGACGGCGAGACTGTCCTCGTAGACGTGGTGGCGGGTGATCAGACCGCCTCGCACCGTGACGTGCAGCGCGAAACGCGCGCGATAGGCGCGGCCGGTGGCGCGCGCGGTCTGCCGGATCTCGCCGAGCACTACGGCGTCGTCACCGTCGACGAGCACCCGGTCGACGCGCGTGGCCACCTCCTCCGGCACATGGTGCTCGGCGATCGATCGGAAATGCGCTGCGGCGTCGGCGCGGGTCGATCGGTGCCGGATCCAGGGCGTCGCTGCCCGCCCGTGTTCCGCCTCCGGCCAATCGAGTTGCCAATCCGTATGTTCGGCGTACAACTCGGCGATGGCTTCCGGATCGCCGGAACCGAGCCGGCGCAACAACTCTTCGACCACCGTTCGAGTGGTCGGCGCGGAGACTGACACTTCGGGTCCTTTCGCTGCGATGCCGCTCGAGCGTGCGGCGCTTGCCATTCTCGGCAGGCGCGCGCTCGATGGCGATTACCTCTCTGGTAATCGGACGGCTGCCTCCGGCGCGGCGAGCACGGGCAGATCCGCCGGGGCCGCCTCGTCGCGACCGCGTGCGGTGCCGAGCACCGAACCGAGGATGACCAGCGGGAAACCGATCGCCATGCCCGCGGTCAGCGGCTCGTCGAGCGCCGTGACGCCGAGCAGGATCGCCACCGCGGGATTGATGTAGGTGATCACCGTCGCACGGGCGGGGCCGACCTCGGCGATCAGCGCGAAGAAGAACAGGAACGCCGCGGCCGTGCAGATCACCGCGAGGCCGAGCACCGACCAGGCCGCGTCGGCGGTGATGCGCGACGGCCACAGCCAGCCCGCGAACGGCGCGTAGATCGCCGCCGCCAGCAGCAACGACCCGGTCACCACGCCCAGCGGGGGCAGATCGGACAACGCGCGACTGATGACGATCGGGCCCACCGCGTATCCGATCGTGGTCAGGCCGATCGCGGCGATCGCCGTCGGATTCCCGAGGTCGACGTCCAATCCGACGAGCGCGGTGACGCCGGCGAAGCCGACGAGCAGCCCGATCACCCGGCGCGCGTCGAATCGGTCGTGGCCGAGCACGGTCACGATCACCACGGCGATCAGCGGCACCGCCGCGATCAGCAAGCCGACGGTCGAGCTGTTCAGTGTGGTCTCGGCGTACCCGATCAGGAACCACGGCCCGGTGATCTCCACCAAGGTGTAGAGCAGCAACGGCCGCCACCGCCGGAACACCGGCGCGAGCGCGCGGGCGTACAGCGCCACCGGCAGCAACAGCAGGCCACCGATCAGCGTGCGGCCGAACGCGACCACGATCGGGTCGAGATCCCGCACCGCCACGCGGATCATCGCGTACGGCACGCCCCAGATCAGGCCCATCGCCAGGAACAGCGTCCATCCGCGGCGCGTCATCGCGCGCCCGCCGTCCGGCACGCACGGACGTAGACCGGCTCGGTGACGGACGGTATCTGCTCGACCAGGGACATACTCCGCTCGCTTTCGACCGTTCGGAGCCTAATCAAATGATCCGATCATCCGAGGGGTCCCGTTCCCGCTTGTGACAAGCCGTCGGTGCCCGCACGTCCTTTTCGTCCGATTCATGCGAATAATCCGCGCGTGCAAGGTGTTCGGGCTAGTCTCGCCGGGAGCGAAGGGAATACATCATTGTGGTCGATGTGATCCGCCGGCTTGCCCCGAGCGAGGAAATGTTCGCCGCGGGCGAAGTCTTCATCGGTTATGCGGCACGGGTGTCCGGGCAGTTGGACCTGCCTGCGCTGACGGCCGCGTTCGAGGCCGTCGCCAGGGCGCATCCGATCCTGCGCGCCCGCATCGAGTCGACCGAAGAGGGCGGCCATGTCTTCGCCCTGGCCGATGCCACGCCGGAGATCTTCGTCGCCGACGCGAACCCCGAATCCCCGCTCATCGGCGCCAAATTCGATCAGCGAACGGGCGTTTGCGCCCTGTGCGTGGTGCGTGACGGCGCTGCCGCGAGCGTCACGCTCATGATCCATCACAGCGTCGCGGACGCCTTCCACGCGTTCGTCATCGTCACCGAGTTCTGGACCGGATATCGGGACGCGGTCGGTGGGGGTACGTCCGAGCTGTCGGTACACGCGTTCCCCGAACCCGTGGAGCACCTGCTCGCGGCGCGAGGCATCGAGAAGATGGCGCTGCCCGGTTCCGGGCCCGCCGGTGCGACCTCTCCCACTGCGACGGAGGTTCCGCGACCGCGCGACGACGAGTACCCGGCGCTGCGCACCACCCGGTGCCTGCTCACCGAGGCGGAGACCGCGGCGCTGGTCGCGGTCGGGCATCGCGCGAACGTCACGGTGCACGGCCTGGTGTCGGCGGCGCTGTTGCGGACCGAGGCCGAGATTCGCGAACTGCCGCTCACCGGGCTGCTCTACCTGTACTCCGTCGATCTGCGGACCAGAGTGAGCCCCGAGATCGACGCCACCGAAGGGACGAACGTCCTCGGTTTCGCCAGTTATCTCTCCCCCGCATCCGATGTGACGCTGGTCGAATCGGCCCGAGGGATCAGCGAGGCGCTGCATGCGGGCTTGGCGGCGGGCATCGTGCAACGCACGCCCCTGAGCATCCCAGATATGGCGGCCGCGCCGCGGCCCGCCCTGCCCGGCGTGGTCATCGCGACCAACTGGGGCACCATCCCGCCGCTACCCGAGCAGGACGCACTGCGCATCGACGACTTCCACTCCACCATGCTCGCCAAGCCGGACCTGACCGGCCGCCGTCCTCAGCAGCCGGGTGGCGGCACCTGCGTCATCAGCACTTTCGCCGGGCGGCTGAGCGTGGAAATACACCATCCGGAGGAATTCACCGAACTCCAGCGCCACCGCATCGAAGTGCTGGCCCGCAACCTCCGCGCCGCCATCTCCTGACAGCGCACGGCCCTCCGGCCGGAGAGCGGCGCGCCCCTGCTCGGCGTGACCACTCGCCGGGAGCGGACCGGCGAATTCCGGTAGCTGCGCTGTTATGGTTGGCCCCTTCTGGTGAACCGACGCCGCCGGGCAATGTGTGTCGCCTACCCGCCCGGTGACGGGCGTCGTCGAACAGCTCCGAAATCATGTCGACGAACGGAAGGAACAGCACCCGGTGGCAACGACAAACGGCGAATTCGCGCGGGTCGCGGTGGTAACGGGCGGTTCTCGCGGCATCGGCCGCGCGTGTGCCGAACGTCTCGCAGCTGACGGATTCGCGATTGTCCTGAACTGGGCCTCGAATGCCGCCGAAGCCGACAGCGCCGCTTCAGCCATCCGCGGCGCCGGGGGCGTCGCGGTGACCGCCCAGGGTGATGTCGCAGACGAGTCCGCGATGGCGGCGGTATTCGATCGAGCGGAAAGCGAATTCGGCGGTGTCGACGTGGTGGTGCACGCCGCGGGCCGGATGCAGCTCGCGCCGCTGGTCGAGCTGGATCTGACGGTGCTCGACAGCATTTACCGGACCAATATGCGCGGTACCTTCGTCGTCGACCAGCAGGCGGCGCGGCGGCTGCGACCGGGTGGGGCGATCATCAATTTCTCCACATCGGTCGTCGGTACCGCGTTTGCCACCTACGGTGCGTATGCCGCCAGCAAGGGAGCCGTGGAGGTGCTGACCAGGATCCTCGCCGGCGAATTGCGCGGCCGGGACGTGACCGTCAACGCGGTAGCGCCCGGGCCGACCGCCACCGACCTCTTCCTGCACGGCAAAGACGACGCCACCATCCAGCGACTCGCCGATGCCGTGCCGCTGGAGCGGCTCGGCACACCCACCGACATCGCCGCTGTGGTGGCATTTCTGGCCGGCCCGGACGGCCGCTGGGTCAACGGTCAGGTGGTTCGCGCCAACGGCGGCCTCGTCTGAGCGACGCACCGTCGGCTCGCGATCGCGCCGAGTGGCGATCACGAGCCGACGGGTTGGTCAATTCGATGCTTTCGCGGTCGTACTGGTGGTCGGTGCCGCGGATTGCGTTGTCGTCGTGGTCGTTTCGGTGGTGGTCGGCGCCACCGTCTCGACCGGCCCCGCGACCGGGGACGGAGCAGGCGGCGTGGTGGTGACCACCGGTGTCGTGGTGGTGCTCGAGGTCGGCGCGACCGTGGTTGTCGGGCTGCCCGCGGTGCTGGTCGTCGTAGCGGCGGCGCTGGTCGGTGACGTGGTCGAAGCCTTGGCGGGTTCGGTCGTCGGCGTCGCCGAGGTGGACTCCACCGCCTTGTACACGGCGGCGAGGTCCGCCTCTTGCGGCTTGGCCGTCGTGTCGACCTGCTTGCCCGCCTGCGCCTGCTTCGCCAGATGGGTGAGCCAGGCAGCGGCGTACTCGGCGGAGGTCAACGGCTTGCCCGCGCCCGGGTCGGCGTCGTCCCAGTAGTCGAAGTGGTGACCGGTGTGGTTCGGGCCGAGCGTGAGGTTGTACGGGTCGCTCATGATCACCGGGATCGTGTTCTGGTTCGTCACGATGAGACCGATGATCTCGTTGAACACCTTCTGCGGCAGGTAGGCCAGCGGAGACATCTCACCGGTCGCGATCGCGTCCGCCTTCGCCGGAGCCTTCGGCTGCTCACCCGGCTTGTACGCCGGATCCGACACCCGCAGCAGCACTTGCAGGAAGGTCTCGTCGCTCTGCATCCAATTCGGCTGCGACTGGATATCCGCGAACGCCGCCAGCGCGATCCGGCCGAGTACCACCGCGACGTCCTGCCCGGTCGCGGGCGTGAGCCCATCGCGTTCGAGTGCGTCGACATTCAGCTGCCTGCCGACATTGACCACCAACTGCAGCAGTGAGATGTTCTGCGGGGCCGAGCAGGTGAGATCGCCATCCGAGCAGAACGACGCGATCTTGCCGTTCAGCGCACCGAAGTCACCGCTGGTGCCCTGCACCGCACCTTGACCGGGAACCGGGTTCTTGCCGTTCTGATACTGCTGGTCGAAGCCGTCCGGGTTGCCGAACGGGTCCTTCGATCCCGGGAACGGCCCGTCGCCCGCCGAGCGACCCGAGTCGGCGAGGATGACGACACCGACGACGTCATCCGGGTCCACGATCCCGTAGGCGCCGTCCTGGCCGGGCTCCTGATGGCCGATCTTCATCGCGACGCGGCGCACGACATCGGCGCCCTCGCTGTATCCGACGATCGAGAATTTGGTGTCCGGGCACGCCGCGGAGATCTCCCGCATCACCTGTTCGGTGTTCGCGACACCGGCGTCGACGGCGTCTTCGTAGGTGGCCATGTTCGCCGGATACGCGATGTAGACCGCGGCGTACGCGCCGGGATCGACGTCATCGGCCGGCGCGTTGACCACCGGATCGACCCACTCACTGCTGTGATCACCGGACAGGGCGGCGGGCAACGGGTTGCCGTCGGCGTCCACCAGCATCTTGGTGGTGCCTTCCCGCGGAGTGTCATTGCGACCGGCCACCGAGATGGTGACCATGTCGTGGCATTCCGTGACGGACGACGTGAGCTGCGTATCCCTGGTTTCCGGCGTCGAGGTCAGCGCCAACGAGGCGGCGACGACCGCCGCCACCCCCAATGCCGCCGGCGCGGCAGCAGCCGAAGCGATGCGATGCCGCGCGAAGAACTCGCGAAGAGCCATGTCCTGATTCCATTCCATACACCGACAAAAGTGGACGGACAAGCCCCCCGACGGGCCATACGTCACCGAGGACGTCGTGGTTGGGGACCCGAGCGTTACTCGGGCGGAACGGACGGCCGCCGATCCTCCTCGCCTACCTCGCGCGGCCGGGGCGCCTCAGCAGTGCCGTTGACCACCGCCACGACGGCATCGGGACACACGTCTCCGAGCGGAAACCATCCGCTGGCTTGCGACCCGGCACCACCCGTCGACTCCCTGAAGGTCGGAGTCGGCTTCACCAGATATCGGCCCAAACGGGCCGTTCGGGAATATCGAACAATGCGTAGTTTCTACGGACCACAACGGGTACCGAGGAACCGACGCTCAGCCGCTCGGCCAGCGCTCGCGCTTTGGCCTCGCGGAATTGAAGGTAGGAGTACTGCTTCCGTACGCGGGCATCCGCACCCGAGCCCGGGTGTGAGAACTGGGCTTCGACCCGCACCCGCCACAAATCGAAGTTGAGCGGACCCCTCCCCTGCTTGCATCGCAGATCCGACTCGACTACCACCGCGGACGTCGCCGCCCCGGCCCGTCGCAGGTAGTTACGGCGCAGTCGCCATGCGGCGGCCAGCACGAGCATCCACGCACCTGCGCCCAGCGATACGCTCACAGGGAGAAACAGCGCCATGGCGAGTTGCGATCCGGTCCACCGGACTATCGCGGCACCCAGGTTCAGCGTGCCCGCCATGAAGGCCACCGCCCCCACCGCGACACCCAGCGTCCACACCAGCGACATCGGGCCGATCATTCTCCCGGACCGCCCCATACCAACTCCCCCGGATAGTCCACCGGCTGTCACGAAATTCCGGACACGACGTCACGGCACAATGTATCTCAGCGCCAGCGCCGATCATCGGGGTGATCCTCGAAATCGTCCGGCCAGTCACTGGGGCCGACCACGGCTTCACCTGGTCGCGGCCGACGGGTGGGGGTCTGGGTGGGCGGCCATGTAGGGGCCGGTGAAGGGGTGGGCGCTTGCGGGGGTTCCGGAGTCCACTTCCAGATGAACTGCGGCGAGTTCTTCATCTCGGCGACCTCCGGTGGTACCGGGTGGGCGAGAATTTCGATGTCGCACCAACGGCATTCACCGCTACCGACGCGTTCTGCGTATGCCTTCAGCCCCGGAGACGCAGTATCCATCTCGGCGACCATCGAGATGAATTCCTCGGTCACCTCGGTGGGACTGTCGAAGAGTTCATCGATGTCTATGTTGGACAGTCGGACGGTGGCGGTGCGTAGATCGGCCACCGCCTCCATGACTTTCCGAGTGACCGCCTCCACCTCAGGGTCGATATCGGGCTCCCGCATGCTGCCCCATTGGGGTCTCGTCATGACGCGTTCTCCCACGGTGCGGTGCCGGACCCGGCGTCATACGACTGTGTGGGGCGGTCGACGGTGTCGCCGTAATGGGATATTTGTTCGATATCTTTGGCGAGAGCCGCCTTGCGGGTCGCGTCGTCAACTTTCTTGGTGACCGGTGCGATGGCCTCGTCCAACTTCTGTTTTCCTTTCTCCTTCAACTGGCCTACCGGATCCTTGATGATTTCGAGGAGCTTCTTGAAGGCGTCAGCGAGCTCTTTGATCTTGCCGACCACGTCGATGGCGGCTTTGATGAGAAGACCGATGTCAACGACCAGCTTGGCGATGCGGGCAGCTCCGAGGCCAGGGACGGCGGCGGACAATATGTTGGCGACCGACTTGAGAGCGCCCTTGATGTCGTCGAAATCGACATACTTGTTGAGCATGCCCCACAGCCCTTCGAGGATGGCTTTTATGCCATTTCTGATCTCATCGGAAACTGTGCCCGCACAATCGCTGACGATTCGGCCGACCGGGCCTTCCCATTTCATTGCCGCGACTTGCTCGGTCGCCCATCGGCTGAAGGATACGGAGGCTGCGCCGTCCCAATTCGGCTTGCCGCCAGTGCTACCGTCGATCCGCTTCAGTCCGGATTCCAGGTTCTTACCGCATGCCTCGAGCCCATTTCCGGCCGCCTTGTAAACCTCACCGAGTCTGCGGATCTCGGACCAGTTTCCCGGAATCGGCTCCAAGCATGTCACCAGCGGATCGTATTCGGTTCCTGCCGCGCGAGTGATGCTCTTGATGGACTCGTTCACATTGCCGAGTACCGGAAAGACTTCGGCGATAAGGCCGGCGAGTTCTTCTTTGTTCGCCGCCGGCGCTTCAAGTTTGAAGGACTCCGGCTTCGGATAGGCGGCAGCACCTTCGTATTGCGCAGTTACACCTATCTTTTCGACGCTGTCGCCTACCAGCAGATTCGACTCGGTATGTGCGTTCAGCGCGGCGTAGGACTTCTGATCCTGGCTGTGATACATCCAGGCGGCCTTATTGAGCTCGGCACTGGTGCCCAGGGTGGTATTCGCGAGCACTGCGTGGCGCTGCGCCATCCAGTCGGCCGCATCATTGATCGGGGTCACCAGTGTGTCTATGATCGGGCCGTGGAGCCAATCCGCCGCCTTCCCCTCCTTCGCCACGAAGCTGGACACCAACAGGGCGTCTCCAGCAATTGAGCTGACAAGATTACTCAGACCAGCGATTTCGCTGGGGTTCGCCGCGAATGTCTCGATCATCCGTATATTATCCTAACTTCATACTTCACCGCAGCAGAGCCGAACATTGTTGCTGAACTGCCGGACCCATTCAGGGGGGTCAATGCCGTCAACGGAGGCGCTAGTCGGTGCCGAGTGATTCGCTGAAGGTTTCGGCGATCTGTCGAATCTGGTCACATGGCGGCGGCACTGCGACCGGACCGGGGGGCGTAATAAGGCCAACGGTGAAAGTCCCGTCGGATGATTTGATCGACGCCCAGCAAGCGCTGTCGATCTGCGGAGTCCGGTACAGCACGGCCTCGCGCCCGCCGATGGGGTCGGAGTCGAATAAACTGTGGCCCGGGTTCTTCCGGATATCGTCGAGAGTCAAGTTGCTTGACGTCACCGACAACCCGCCGGTGAGATATTTCTCGCCATCCACGAGTGTCTCACGCCAGAATTGGCAGCCGATCTTGGTGAAAAGTGTGGAAACGCTCTCGGCTGTGTCTCTTTCGCGAGTCGCCGGGTCGAATCCGGCCCGGGTCACCAGGTCGTCGCCCACACTTAGACACGGGTCGAGCCGAATCTGTTCGGCACCGCTCTGCACCGGCGCCGGTGGAACGCTCACCTTCACGGACGGGGTCGCCCTGACAGCCGTCGCGGGCGCGGTCGTCGCTGAAATCGCCTTGGTTTCATCCTGATCGGTGGAACTATCGGTACAGGCGACCAGCGTCGCCGAGCTCACCACCAGGCAACCAGCGGCGAAGATTCTTCTTATCATCGAAACCCTGATCGTTGCGGTCGCCGATCTATCCCAGCGGGACCAGACGGTCACTAGTCATCCGTGATCATGGCAGATCGCAAGCGAGCGGAACCGATCGGGCCGATGCAAGCGCCGCGGCGTTGTCGACCAGGTTGCATGGACTGGGTTTTGCGGGTCCAGGAGGCTGATCCGCATGCTCGGAGTGAAGACGCCAGAGGCGTCGGCAAAGTGCGCGGCGACATCCTCGATAGTCGACCAGCCGGTGACCAGGGCCAGGGCCAATACGCTGTCCACCAACCCAGGACCTGCGCATCCACGGTCGTGACCTGATAGGAGCCTGCCGCCGACAACCGGCAGGTCCGCATCGTTGCTGCGTGCGATGCACGTGGTCGGTGAACTCGCAACGTCCCAACATCTGCCGCGAGCGGCACGGCCTCAGCCGCGGGCCATGTCCACGAAGCGCGACAAGTGCAATTGGTGGGCGACGGTGATCGTCGCGGTGGGGCCATTACGGTGCTTGCCGAGAATGAGATCCGCCTCACCGCCGCGCGGGTCGTCCCGCTCGAATGCGTCGGGACGATGCAGCAGGATGACCATATCCGCATCCTGTTCGAGGCTTCCCGACTCGCGGAGATCGGACACCATGGGGCGCTTATCGGTTCGCTGTTCGGGACCGCGGTTCAGCTGGCTGATCGCCACCACCGGCACTTCGAGTTCCTTGGCCAGTAGCTTCAGATTCCGGGAGAAATCCGAGACTTCCTGCTGGCGGGATTCGACTTTCTTACCGGAGGTCATCAGCTGAAGGTAGTCCACCACAACGAGTTTCAGATCGTGACGTTGCTTGAGCCGCCGCGCTTTGGCGCGGATCTCCATCATGGTCAGGTTCGGCGAGTCGTCCACGAACAGCGGTGCTTCGCTGATCTCACTCATCCGCCGCGCCAATTTGGTCCAGTCGTCATCGCTCATCCGCCCGGACCGCATATCCCCGAGCTTGATCTTCGCCTCCGCCGACAACAACCGCATGACGATTTCGGTCCGGCTCATCTCCAAGGAGAAGATCACGCTCGCCAAGCCATGCTTGATCGAGCAACTGCGCATGAAATCCATTCCCAGCGTGGAATTGTGCGTCGGGATCATCGAGTGTCCGGCCAGATACAAGTGATCGGCATTGTCCACCTCGACGCAGCGCACCGGCACGCTGTCGATCCGGCGCACGTCGACGATGAATCGCGAATTCGATCGCACGGTGCTGCGGCTCGCACGCCGTTCCTTCTGCAGCACGGCTTTCCGATACAGCCCGAAGACCTCGTCGTCGGTGGCGAAGGTGAGGGTGTACGCGGTCGACGATTCCTCGGAACGACCCGCGACCCGCTTCGTGGAGACATGGCAGCGGTAGCCGAGGCTGACGATCAGTTCGCGCACGTCGCGGATGAGCCGGGCATTTGTGACGCTGAACTGCACGGAGCCGCCGTGTGTCACGGTGCCGTCGGTGTCCAGCAGGCCAGCCAAGAGGGAACGACGCTGCTGTTCGGACGCTCGCAGGTAGTCGGTGGGGATGTGCTTGTTGCCTAGGACACCGAGTGCCCGGAGGCGTGCTTGCACGCTACCGACGGTGTTCCGGCATTTCTGGCACAGCCGCAGACCGATCGACCGGCCGCCGCAATTCGGGCAGCGCGGCGGCGGTACCGGAGCAGGATGGAACCGTGCTTTCCCGCCGCAGGACCGCCCGCAGGTGCGGACCTCGCTGGTGAAAGGAACGAATTCTTTTCCGCAGATCACGCACTCGCGAGCAGCGATCGGCTCGTCGGCAGGCAATCTGAGCTGGTATCGCAGCTGAGCCGATCGCGAGGGCACGGCGACGATCCCCTCGCCTTCGATTCGCGCGACGATCTCCGTGTCCGCGCAAGTGAGCTGGGCAGCGGCGGACGTTCCGCCGCCGAGCCAGGCACCCAGGGTGTATGGGGGCACGGGCAACGCGCGCAATGCCAATTGCAGTGGCCTGGTACTGGTGACCGAGTGGTTGAGCCTGCGATCGGCAGTATCGCACCGCAGCGTCTTCGCGATTTCCGCGGTCGTGCGCACTTCGGCGTGGGCCCCCTTCAATCGGCGGGATGCCCTGCTCTCGGTGAGCCATTGATGCTGTTCGTCCGCGACGATCACGGTGCCATCGGAGAATTCGACTTCGTAGCACGGGCGTCCGGTCAGGACGTCGGTGGCCGCGACGACGCGAGTGGGCAAGCCGTCGGCATCCAGCAATTCATCGCCGACCTGCACTCGGCCCATCGTGGTCCACCCGGTGGGCGTGGGCAGTGGAGTGTCCACTGCGAGCGCCTTACCCACGCCGGGCCTCGCCGCGACGATGATCATCTGGCCCGGGTGCAAGCCGTTGGTGACCTCGTCGAGTTCGGTGAAACCGGTGGGGACGCCGAGGGAGATGCCGCCGCGGCTGGCGATGGAGTCGATCTCGTCCATCGTCGGCTGGAGCAATTCCTCGAGGGGGAGGAAGTCTTCGCTGGTGCGGCGTTCGGTGACCTCGTAGACCTCGGCCTGTGCGCGGTCGACTACCTCGGCGATGTCCTGGCCGTCGGCGCCGGCGTAGCCGTACTGGACGATGCGGGTGCCCGCTTCGACGAGGCGGCGCAAAATGGCCTTCTCCGCGACGATTTCGGCGTAGTAGCTGGCGTTCGCCGCGGTCGGCACGGTCTGGGTGAGCGTGACCAGATAGGGCGCACCGCCGATGCGCTTGAGCTCGCCACGGCGGTCCAGGCCCGCGGCGACGGTCACCGGGTCGGCGGGTTCCCCGCGCCCGTAGAGATCGAGAATCGTGTCGTAGACGGCCTGATGGGCGGGACGGTAGAAATCGCCGGGCCGAATCACCTCGACGACGTCGGCGATGGCGTCTTTGCTCAACAGCATGCCGCCGAGCACCGATTGCTCGGCCGCCATGTCGTGCGGAGGCTGCCGGCCGAAGTCTTCGCCGGGAGGTTCGGGCGGGAAATCCCGGTGCCCGCGGTCATCGGTGGTCGTCACCAGACTCGACCGTCCTCTCTACCCCACGACCGGGTTCCACCCTGTCGACTCGTTTTACTCCCGGGCACCGACACGTTCGCTCGAGCCGTTGACCAGGGCTCCAGCTACCGCCACGGCACCCGTCCGTGCCCGCGATCGGGAGCGGTCCGCGTGCGGCGATGCGACGAACCTAGGCGACCCGGGGGGTGTGGACCAAACCCCGCTGTGCACACAGCTGTGGATAACTTGGGGAAAGTTCACCCAGCCGTGTGCAGCCCCTGTGTACAACTTGGGGAAAACCCAGGTCGGCGGGGTCAAACACGCAGATAGATATAGACTTCCGCGTTTTCCCAGGTGTGGATCAAAAAAGTACCGGCGTGTCGGCCGAGTTGAACAGCCGGGCGTGTTGGGTTAACAGCACGCGAGCCGCATATGACCTGAATCACATTGCGAGCGGTCGGTTTGACCGGTAATCCACAGGCGGGTGAGCGGGGCGCTCAGGAGGGTGACGTGTCGCCCCGATTGTCCCGAATGACGCCATCGATCATTCGGCAAATAATCAGCTAATAATCGAGCCCGGATGAGAGGGCACAGCCGAGGACCACTCCCTAGAAAGGGAGCGGTCCTCGACGTAGTGCTCGAATCAGGCGCCGGTGACCGTGAGGTCGAACTTCGCCACCACATCCGGGTGCAGGTGCACGGCGATGACGTGCTTGCCGGTCGACTTGATGTGCGCCTTCGGCAGCTCGATGCTGCGCTTGTCGACGACGGGGCCACCCGCCGCCTTGACGGCCGCCGCGACGTCCGACTGGGTCACCGAGCCGAACAGCTTGCCGGTGCCCGCGGTCTTCACCGCCAGCGAGACCGATTCCAAGCCCTCGATGGCCTGCTTCAGCTCGTTGGCATGGTCCAGGTCGCGGACCCGGCGGGCTTCCTGCGCCCGGCGGATGCCCTCGACCTGCTTCTGCGCGCCGCGGCTGGCCGCGATCGCCAGGCCGCGCGGCAGCAGGTAGTTGCGGCCGTAGCCGTCCTTGACCTCCACGGTATCGCCGGGGGCACCGAGGTTGTCCACATCAGCAGTCAGAATCAACTTCATTTGCGTGCCTCCCTTTCTCAGCGAGCCGTCGACACGTAAGGCAGCAGCGCCACCTCACGCGAATTCTTGACCGCAACCGCGATATCGCGCTGGTGCTGCACGCAGTTGCCGGTGACGCGGCGGGCGCGGATCTTGCCGCGGTCGCTGACGTACTTGCGCAGCAACGCCGTGTCCTTGTAATCGATGTTGACGGTTCCGGTCTTGCTCTCCTTGCAGAACGAGCAGGCCTTCTTCTTGAGCACCTTTTCGCGCGCGGGCGCTTTAGGCATGGTCTTGTACTCCGTAATCAGTGATGGCCCGGATTGGTGCGGGCCGTTGTGGCCGTTCTAGAACGGCGGTTCGTCATCCATGCGGCCGCCGCCCCCGAAGGAGCCGGCCGCGGGCGCACTGCCCCAAGGGTCGTCCTCGGCACCGCCGGAACGCCCACCGCTACTACCGGAGGAGGCGTAATTGCCACCGCCACCGCTGCCGGAGCCGGCCCCGAAGCCGCCGCCACCGCTGCCGCGGCTGGTCTTGTTGACCTTCGCGGTGGCGTAGCGCAGCGAGGGACCGACTTCATCGACCTCGAGTTCGACGACCGTGCGCTTCTCACCCTCGCGGGTTTCGTAGGAGCGCTGCTTGAGCCGTCCGCTCACGATGACACGGGAACCTCTGGTCAGGCTTTCGGCGACATTCTCCGCCGCCTCGCGCCAGATATTGCAGCGCAGGAACAGCGCTTCGCCGTCTTTCCATTCGTTCGAATTACGGTCGAACACACGGGGTGTCGACGCGACGGTGAAATTCGCCACCGCCGCTCCCGCCGGTGTGAATCGAAGCTCCGGGTCTGCCGTCAGATTGCCGATGACGGTGATGACCGTGTCGCCTGCCATGTGGTTCCTCCTGCTCGGTGTGCAGTCCGCGTCTCGCTGTTGCGCTAGAGCCTAGGCACAGGCTCTGACGCAAACGAGGGTTGCCGGACTACTTGTCGTGGCGCAGAACCTTGGTGCGCAGCACCGTCTCGTTGAGACCGAGCTGGCGGTCGAGCTCGCTCACGGTGGCAGGCTCGGCGGTCAGATCGACCACGGCGTAGATGCCCTCGGCTTGCTTGGCGATCTCGTAGGCGAGCCGGCGACGGCCCCAGATGTCGACTTTGTCGATCTTGCCGCCTTCGGTGCGAACGACACTGAGCAGGCTGTCCAGCGACGGACCAACAGTGCGCTCGTCCAGGCTTGGATCGAGGATGACCATCACTTCGTAATGACGCACGGACCAATCACCTCCTGTGGACTAGGAAACGGCCACGGACGGTCCGTGGCAGGAGGGTCGTTGCGTCAGCAACCCGAACAGGCTACATGAGCGGGGCGTGAGCAGTGAAATTGCCCCGGCGAGCCGCCCGGGCGAGCACGAACTCGGTCCGCATGTTCGCCTTCGTAGGGAGGGGATCGGCGGCACGGCCGGGACCGTCCGCTTAGGGTGGATCCATGCCGACCGCACTCGCCGCCAGCGACCTGCCCGCGGGTGGTGTGCGACGCCGCGCGGCGTTGGCCGTGGTGGTTGTGTTGCTCTGCGGTCTCGTCCTGGGGCTGGCGTACGCGAACAAGGCGCGCTGTGCGGGGGCGCCGTTCGACCGGGACGGGCGGAGCACGGTTTTCGACGTCATCAAGGATTCGGATGTCTGCTATTCGGACATCCAGTTCCTCTGGTTGGGCCGAGACATCAACGAGCACGTCTTTCCCTATGTGAGCGGCGGCATCACCGATGGCGGGGCCTTGGTCGGCGGCGCGGTGGAATATCCGGTGCTCAGCGGCGTGCTGATGTGGCTCGGCGCGGTCGGCGCGCACAACGACGCCGATTTCCTGCGGTACTCCGCGCTGCTGCTCGCGCCGTTCGCGCTGCTGACCGCGTGGATGCTGGCTCGCCTGGCCGGAAGCGCCGCCCTGCTCTGGGCGGCCGGACCGCCGCTGGTGCTCTATGCCTTCCACAACTGGGAACTCCCGGTGGTGTGCACGGCGGTGGGGGCCGTCTACGTGATGTCCGCTCCGACCCGGTACTCCGTGCGTACCAGGGGGATTCTGGCCGCGGTGCTGCTCGGCCTCGGGTTCTGCCTCAAGCTGTACCCGGGCATCTTCGTTCTTCCGCTGCTGGCGTACGTGCTGACCGGCGGTGTCGACCCGAAAGGTCGCGAGCGGGGACCGGACATCCGCGGCGCACTGCTCACCGCGGCCGCGGCGGTCGGCACCGTCGTTGCGGTGAACCTGCCGTTCGCGCTGGTGGGGTACGAGGGCTGGCGCGCATCGATCACCTTCCAGCAGCTGCGTCAGGCCGATATCACCACGAACTCGATCTGGTACTGGGGCCTCCGGCCGATGTTCGGTCCGGACGCGCGCAGCGAGACGGCGTTCCAGCACGCGGTCACCGTCGCCTCGCCTCTGCTGGTGCTCGCGGCGTTCGCGCTGGCGATGTGGCTCGGCTGGAAGCGTTATCTGACGATCGGCGTCTTCCCGTGGGTCGGGGTGAGCGGGGCGATGCTGTGTGGATTCCTGTTGTTCCACAAGGTTCATTCGCCGCAGTACACCTTGTGGCTGGTGCCGTTCCTGGTGCTGCTCGAGGTGCCTTGGTGGCTTATCGGCAGCTATCTGGTCGCCGACGCGGCGATCGGGATCGGGGTATTCCGCTACTTCTACTCGATGGGTGCGGGCACCTCGGTCGAGCAGATGGAGAACATCGTCCAATTCGGTGTGTGGGGGCGTGCGAGCCTGCTGGTCGTGCTGTTCTTCGTGTTCCTGTGGGCGTTGCCCCGTGGGTACCGTTCGGCGTCGCCCCCGGTGGCCCGATCCGACCCCCGCGATCTGGTCCCGGTGGTCTAAGGCCCACCGTGCCGGGCGCGAAAGGCGGCGCTTTTGGCGCGGTTGCCGCACAGCGTCATGTCGCACCAGCGACGCGAGCCGCCACGGGATGTGTCCACATACAGCCGGGTGCATGCGGGCCGGCCGCACTCTTTGATGAGCGCTCCGCTGCCCAATAGCTCGATCGCGGAACGGGCGATGGCGGCCGAAGCGGCATCCGCGTCACCGGAACGGACCACCGCGCCGTCGGCGCGCAGGGTGATCGAGGGCGGTGCTCCGGCGGCGAATTCGTTGATCGTGCGGAGGTCGGCGTCGTCGAACGCGCGTCCCTCGGCGGCGGCCAGGGCCGACCGGTAGGCCGCCTCGCGCAGGCGCACCGCTCGTGCGAGGGTGTCGGCGTCGCAGGGTGGGGGATCGTCGAGCAGACTCGCGGCGACGATCCAGTCGGCGAGCGCGGCGGGCGTGGTGAGGACGTCCTCGAATGTGCTCGAGCGGGCCTTGACGGTCCCGGCGAAGTCCAAGGCGAGATTGCCGCTCACGAAGGTGAACATGCCGTCAGGGTAACTGCCTTGACAGGTTAGTAGGACGGATGCCACGGTGATAACCGCCCAAGGTGGTTATTTCCCGGGAGGTCTCGTGCAGAGTCGATTCGCGACGGTGGCCGCGCAGCCGTTGTTCGTCTTGTTGTGGAGCAGTGCGTTCATCGCCGGTGTGATCGGGGTCGGCGCCGCTCCGCCGCTGCTGGTGCTGTTCGTGCGCTTCGCCGTCGCCGGAGCCCTGCTCATGGCGTACGCGCTCCTCGTGCGAGTCGCGTGGCCGCGCGGAAGTCAACTGCGGCACGTGCTGGTCGCCGGGTTGCTGATGCAGATGGTCCAGTTCGGCGCCTTCTACACGGCGATGGCCGAACACGTCTCGGCGGCGGTGATCGCGCTGGTGCAGGGCTTGAATCCAGTGTTCATCGCATTGTGCGCGGGACTGATCGGCGAAGTCGTCACACTGCGGCAGTGGTTCGGCTTCGGTATCGGCGGCATCGGGGTCACGCTGGCCGTGTTCGACCAATCCCACTTCTCCCTGACCGGATTGCTGTTGTGCGTGGTGGGGCTGCTCGGGCTGAGCCTCGGCACCGTGTACCAGAAGCGGTTCGTGCCCGCCGTCGATTCCAGGGCCGCCACGGCGCTGCACGTGGTGGTCAGTGCGCCGATCGCTGGAGTGCTGGCGTGGCTGTCGGGCCAGGTGCACGTGTCGGACGCGGGCCGATTCGCCGGGTCGCTCATCTGGATGGTGCTGGTGAACTCCATCGCCGCGTTCCTGCTGTTCAACGCCATGCTGCGACGGTGGGACGCGACCAGGGTGGGCAAGCTGTTCTTCGCGACGCCCGCCGTGACCGCGGTCCTGGCCTGGCTGCTGATCGATCAGCCGTTGCGGTTGCTGACGGTCGCCGGGCTCGGCATCGGCCTGGTCGGATTGGTGTTCGCCGCGCGAATGCCGACCGGGTCGGCGATCGTGGCGCGGCAGCCCGTGCCCGCCGCGCGGTGACCTACTTGCGCCCGGCCTGCCACTGCATGCCCCACCGATAGGCCTGGTCGAGCTCGCGCTGGGCGCCGTTGACGTAGTGCACTTCCCGGTGCACGGTGATCCCGGCCCCCTGGTTTTGCAGCAAGGCGATGGCGCACGAGCGCGCGCCGTCCACCGGAGAGTCGAGGCGGACCTCGATCTGCGGGCCGGATGTGGGGTAGAGCGTGACCACGCCGTCGGCGGCCGCCCAATTGGGTACGCCCTCGTAGATGAAGGCGAAGATCAGGATGCGCCGGAACAACTCGGGCCGGGCGAGGTCGATGTGCATGGTCTCGCCCGAGGTGGCCGAACCGCTGCGATCGTCGCCGTCGAGCCGGATGTAGGGCTCGGCCTCCAGCGTGCCGAAATTGTTCCCGATCGCCTGGACGACGCCTTTGGCGCCGGTGGACAGTTCGTAGAGGCAGCCGAGGTCCAAGTCGACGGGCTTGGACCGGCGGAAGAACCCCTTGGATCCGCTCGACCAGTTCAGGTTGACCCGCATGGTGCCCTGCTGTTCACCCGGCTTGGTCAGGTTGATGCTCGGTGTCGCCTTCGACAGGGTCACCTTGGACAGGTTGACGCCGCCGGGGTTGTCGTCGATCGCCATGGGCGCAATCCCCCCTCTGTGCAAACGAGAGCGGCAGCGGCCATCCGCCAGGGATGGGGCCGCTGCCGCAACGTGTCTTCGGCTGCTTGCCGGAGATCAGCCTACCGGCGTCGCTTCCCGTTCGCTGTCCGGTTCCTTCTCGTCCGCTCGGCCGTTGCGGACGAGACTGGTGATGAAGGCCGCGCCGATGAACGCGACGCCGATCATGCCGGTGATGAGTTCGTTGACGTGCACGCCGATCGAGACCAGCAGGATGGCCGCGAGCGCGCCGATCGCCCAGTGCGCGCCGTGCTCCAGGTAGACGTACTCGGCGAGGGTGCCCTTGCGGACGAGGTACACCGTGATCGACCGGACGAACATGGCGCCGATCAGGCCGAGGCCGAGCGCGATGATGATCGGGTCGGAGGTGATGGCGAACGCGCCGATGACGCCGTCGAAGGAGAACGACGCGTCGAGCACCTCCAGGTAGAGGAACAGGAAGAAGCCCGCCTTACCGGTGGCCTTGACCAGCTCGGAGGGGCCGCCTTCGGTGTGCTCCTCGGTGTGGAACATGGAGCCGAGGCCGTCCACCGCGATGTAGGTGATCATGCCGAGCAGGCCTGCCACCAGGACGGTCGAGCGGTGCGCCTCGTCGGCGAGGTACTCCGCGGTGAGGATCAAGCCCGTGCCGGCCACCACTACGGAGAGCATGTCCAACTTGCCCGCCTTGGCCAGCGGCCGCTCCAGCCAGCTCAGCCAGGTGATGTCGCGCTCCTCGAAAATGAAGTTGAGGAACAGCAGCGCCAGGAACATACCGCCGAAGGCCGCGATCTGCGGGTGCGCGTCGGTGAGCAGTTTCTCGTAGCTCGGGCTGCCGTCCGGGAAGGTCAGGGCGTCGCCCGGGGGCGGGTTGAGGGCCAGGTCGAAGGCTTCGACCGGATTCAATCCCGCCGTGATCCACACGATGGCCAGCGGGAAGACCAGCCGCATGCCGAAGACGGCGATCAGCACACCGATGGTCAGAAAGATCCGCTGCCAGAACGCGCTCATCCGCTCCAGCACCGTGGCGTTGATCACGGCGTTGTCGAAGGACAGCGACACCTCGAGGATGCCGAGGATCGCGGCGAGCGCGAGGGCGGTCGGCCCGCCGTACAACACCGCCACGACCAGGGAGATCACCGTGACGACGAGGGACATGCCGAATATGCGCAGGACCACGCTGGGACCTTTCGTAAGTGAAGACTTGGCGGCGAGGGTTGCTACCAGCGTGGCTGCTGGATCGCCGGTTGTCCAACGCTGCTCCCAGGGCGCCGGCATGCCTGGGTCGCACGACGAGGGGGCCCGTCGCCGGGCCCCCTGCGAACAGCGAAGTGTTCCTTAGACGTTCACGCCGTAGTCACGGGCGATGCCTGCCAGACCGGAGGCGTAACCCTGGCCGATCGCGCGGAACTTCCACTCCGCGCCGTTGCGGTACAGCTCGCCGAAGACCATGGCGGTCTCGGTCGACGCGTCCTCGGTGAGGTCGTAGCGAGCGAGCTCCTCGCCGTTGCTGCGATCCACGACGCGAATGTAGGCGTTGCGGACCTGGCCGAACGACTGCGACCGGGAGTCGGCGTCGTAGATCGAGACCGGGAAGAAGATGCTCTCGATCGTGGGCGGGGTGTTTGCCAGGTCGACGTTGATGACCTCGTCGTCGCCCTCGCCCTCACCGGTCCGGTTGTCGCCCGCGTGCTCGACCGCGCCTTCGGGGGAGCGCAGGTTGTTGAAGAAGACGAAGTGCTGGTCGGACAGGACCTTCTTGTCCGCGCCGGTCGCGATGGCGCTCGCGTCGAGGTCGAAGTCGGTACCGGTGGTGGTCCGCACATCCCACCCGAGGCCGACCGCAACAGCAGTGAGGTTAGGCGCCGCCTTGGTCAGCGAGACATTGCCGCCCTTGGACAAACTGACACCCATGCGGGATTCCCTTTCAATAGTCCGTCATTGGTTCCCAGCATGTCCGAATCGCCGGGTACGTCATACGACAGTAGTAGGTTTCCGCGAACTTGCGTAGGAACCGGCGTAACCCCCGGCGAACTGGAACATCTCCTACCATCGGGGCGTGGCAGGCCGAAGGCGCGGATGGTTCCGTTCGTCGGGAAACGACGAGTGGATCGAACCTGCCCGCGCCACGCTGGCGACGGCGTTCCTCGACATGGACCGGCGGCAGAGCGCGGCCGACGCGGCGGTGCACGCCGCTGATCAGATCTTCCCCGAGCGGCGGACGGGCGCGCGCTGGGAACCGGTGCGCCACAGGTGTTATGGCGCCGCGGAGGTCTACCTGACGCTGAGCGCGGAACTGGAGGCCGCGCAGCAGGGCGGCCCGCCGGTACCGGAGGGACGGCAACGCGTCGAGGCCGCGGTACGGCAACTGACCGACGCGGCGCGCGCCGTCGACGAGTTCTATCGCGGCGACCAGGGCAAGCTCGAAGAGGCGGTAGCCGTGCTCGGCGCGGTGCCGCGGTTGGTGCGGCAGGTGACGGCCGTCGCGGCGGAGGTGCGCGGCCGGGCCGCCGAATCGGAGTTCGCGAACTATCCGTCGGTGCGCAAAGGCGCCACCGCGGTCGATGAGGCACTGGTCACACTGGAGGCCTCGGGTTCCGGCGCGCCCGCGGGCACGCTGCGGGAGGCCGCGAACCGGCTGGAGACGGCCGCCGAGGAGCTGGCGGATGCGTTGGCGCGAGCACCGACTCGGGCCGCGACCGCGAACACCGCTATCGCCTCGGTGACAACCCGCCTTGCCGCCGCCCGGACCAGGGCCGAAGGCGTTCCGCAGGCGTTCTCGGCGCTGCTGCGCGAGTTCAATGCTGCGAGTTCGGCAGATCTGGCTAACAATGAGCGGGAAAGTCAGCGAGCCATCGAGGCCGCGGACGCGGCCCTGGGCAGGGCGCGTACGGCGGCGGCGGAGAACAACCCGGAGTTTGCACTTGATCTGACCACATCCGCGCGCGGGTTCCTCGCCGAGGCCGAGCAGCGAGTCGATGCCGTCACCAAGCGGCTCACCCTGCTGCGTGCGATCCGGTCCGACCCGCAAGAACAGGCCAAGGCCGTACGATTCCGGCTGCGGGACGCGCAGATGCTCGCGGTGAGCCGCGGGCTGGTCGCCGATTGGGGGTCGGTGCTCGACGCGCAAGCGGCACGGATCGACCGAATCAGCGAAACACTGTCGGGGCGTCACCCTGACTACTGGGCCTATGTGACAGAACTGAATGTTGTTACGGAATTCATAGCCGGGGTAGTGGAACGAATGAGAAGACAAGCAGGACCACGACGAGAATGAGGATGGGGCAACGATGACCGCAGGCATCGCCGTCCAGCAGGAGGTCTCCCTGCGGAAGCGGATGCCGCTGCGCCACTTCCGGCAGTTGCACGGCCCAGAGGCGAGGCGACTCTTCCACCGGCAGCCCGAGCCGTTCGGGGACGACCACACCGATCGCGAACTGCTCGCGCTCGGGCTCGGCGCGACGCTGTACGCGCCCGCGACCAGGCCAGATCTCGCGCTGACGATCGGCAGACGCGCCGCGCACGGAGTGTGTTCGATGGTGATCGACCTCGAGGACGCGGTCGCCGATCACGAGGTGGAGTACGCCAAGCAGCAGACCGTCGCCGCGCTCGATCTGCTCGCGGGCAGTCACGACGCCAACCCCTTGTTGTTCGTACGGGTGCGCGACGCGGACACGATCACCGAGCTCGTCGATCAACTCGGACCGGGCGCCAAGGTGCTGACCGGGTTCGTGTTCCCGAAGTTCGACAGCGTCACCGGACCGAAGTACCTCAACGCGCTGAACGCGGCGGCCCAGAAGGTGGGCCGGCCGCTGTACGGGATGCCGGTGCTGGAGTCGGCGGGGCTGGTGCACCGGGAGACCCGCGATTACGAACTCACGCAGATCGCGGCGCTGCTGGCCGCGCATCGGGACCGGGTGCTCGCGGTGCGGGTCGGCGCGACCGACATGTGCTCGACGTTCGGCATCCGGCGCGACCGCGACCTGACCATCTACGACGTGCGCGTGGTCGCCGACGTCATCGCCGACATCGTGAACTACCTGGGGCGCGCGGACGGTACCGGTTTCGTCATCACGGGGCCGGTGTGGGAGTACTTCGCCGATCACGAGCGGATGTTCCGGCCGCTGCTGCGGACCGCGCCGTTCGAGGAGTCCGACGCGGTGCCGTTCCGGCAGTACCTGGTCAGCCGGGATCTGGACGGCTTGCTGCGGGAGATCACGCTGGACCGGGCCAACGGCATCCAGGGCAAGACGGTGATCCACCCCTCGCACGTGGCCGCCGTGCACGCGCTGTCGGTGGTGTCGCACGAGGAGTACTCGGACGCGCTGGACATCCTGCGGGAGGACGTCGGTGGCGTGGCGGCCTCCGGTTACCGGAACAAGATGAACGAAATGCGGCCGCATCGCAGCTGGGCGCGACAGACCTTGTTGCGCGCACGGGTGTTCGGCGTGGCGAACAAGGGAGTGTCGTTCGTGGATCTGCTGACGGCGTTGGTCACCGTATGAGCGGGCCGGCCATCGAACTCGATAGCAACAAATTGCCCTGGGCGACAAGGACTCTCGGTATAGCGCTGCATCATGATCCGATGCGCGAACGCGATTCGGATGGGTTGCGTTCGGCACGGCTGCCGATCACGGCCTTGGTCCAGCCGGGTGTTCGCCACAACAACCGGCGGCGGGCGCACCTGTTGGTGTCCACCGTGCTCGGCAAGCACCTGCCGACCGATCCGCGGGTGGTGCTCGGCGCGGGCGATCACCTGGGTGACCTGGTGCGCGCGGTGCTCGGTGAGCGCGAAGCCGTCGTGCTCGGGTTCGCCGAGACCGCGACGGGACTCGGCCACTGTGTGGCCGCGCGGATCGGTGCGAGCTGCTATCTGCATTCCACCCGGCGCGAGGTGCCGCACGCGCACACGCTCGCCGGGTTCGAGGAAGGGCATTCGCACGCCACCTCGCACCTGCTGCAACCGGCGCCCGCCGACATCTTCGTCAACGATCTGCCGCTGGTGCTGGTCGACGACGAGATCTCCACCGGCGCCACGGCGATCGATGCGGTGCGCGCGCTGCACGCCTTCTCGCCGCGCGCCCATTACGTGCTCGCGTCGCTGGTCGACCTGCGCACCGAGGCGGATCGTGCCGAATTCGACACTGCCGCGGCGGAACTCGGGGCGCGGATCGACACGGTCTGTCTCGCCACCGGCCGCGCGTCGCTGCCCGCGGAACTGGTCGAGGCCGTCGGGGCCCTCCCCGAGCCGCGGTTGAATCCGACCGCCGGACATCTCGGCTCCTTCCGCCGGGTGGAATTGCCCTGGCCCGCCTCCGTTCCGGAGGGCGGCAGGCACGGCATACTCGCCTCCGACACCGGCGCGTTCGAGGCCGCGCTGCTGGATGCGGGGCAGGTGCTGGCCGCCCGGCTCGCCGCCGATTTCCCCGGCCGGGCCGTCATCGTGCTCGGGCACGAGGAGTTGATGTACCTGCCGCTGCGGTTGGCGGCGCTGCTCGCCGACACAGGGACGCGAACGCGCTTCCAGACCACCACGCGATCGCCCGCGTATGTGCTGGACGAGCCGGGTTATCCGTTGCGGCGGGGCTTCCGGTTCATCGCGCCCGAGCCGGGCGATACCGCGCCGCGCTTCCTGTACAACGCGCACTGGCCGGTGGCTTCGCTCGACCTGTTCGAGGCCGACCCGGCGGGGCTGGTCGCTGCGTCGCGCCACGACGATGCCGCCGTCACGATGACCGACGCCGGTACCGAGGGCGACGGTCCGGCTACCGATCCGGTGCTCGTCGTCGTGGTCGACTCGCCCGCCGACACGGCGGAGTTGATGGCCGAGCACGGGCTGGTGGACGTGCTGACGGCCTCCGGTGCGGACGTGCTGCTCGCGGTGCTGCCGGAGGCGGACCCGCGGCGGCTGCACGCCGAACGCGCGCAGACCGCGGACGGGAGCCGGGCGTGACGAGCACCAAGGTGGGTGCCCTACCTACTCCGCTGCACGGACCGGAGTTCGGCTCCTATGCCGCCGATGAGGTCTCCTGGTTGCTCAAGGACTTGTCGGGCGTCGATCTGGAGGCCGACGTCGCCGAGCGGGAACGGCGGATCCAGGCGGGGACGGCGCACTACGCGGAGTCGCTGCCGATCGAGTACCAGCCGGACGCGTCGTATCGGTCGCTGTTCGACGAAGTGCTGACGGCCAGCGCCGAGCGGCTCGCGCTGGCCGTGGCGACCGTCTCCGAGCTGGTTGTCGCCGAACGCGGCGAGGACATCGTCCTGGCGTCGCTGGCGCGAGCGGGCACGCCGGTCGGCATCCTGATGCGCCGCTGGCTGAGTTCGCGGCATCCGAGTCTCGAGATACCGCACTACGCGGTGTCGATCGTGCGGGATCGGGGCATCGACGCGGTGGCGCTGGACTACCTGGCCCAGCAGCACGATCCGTCCTCCGTCGTGTTCGTGGACGGATGGACCGGCAAAGGGGCGATCACCCGCGAGCTGACCGAGGCGCTGGACGCCTATCACGCGGCCGGTGGCGCGCGGTTCGACGACGAGTTGGCGGTGCTGGCCGATCCGGGGCACTGCGTGCGCACCTACGGCACCCGCGACGACTTCCTGATCGCCTCCGCCTGCCTGAACTCGACCGTGTCCGGTTTGGTCTCGCGCACGGTGCTCAACGACACGCTGATCGGCCCCGGTGATTTCCACGGCGCCAAGTTCTACCGCGAACTGGCCGCTGACGATGTGTCCGGGCGTCTGCTGGATGTCGTGAGCGGCGCCTTCGACGCGATCCGCGACCGGGTCCCCGCGGAGGTGGCCGCGGTCCGCGCGAGTGACCGGACGCCTACCTGGACCGGCTGGGCGTCGGTGGAGCAGGTGCGCGAGCAGTACGGCATCAGCAGCGTGAACTTCGTGAAGCCCGGCGTCGGCGAGACCACGCGGGTGCTGCTGCGGCGGGTGCCGTGGCGGGTGCTGGTGCGCGAGGCGGACGCGCCGGAGCACGCGCACATCCGGATGCTCGCCGCCGCCCGGGGTGTCCCGGTCGACGTCATCGCCGACCTGGCATATTCGTGCATGGGATTGATCAAGGACGTGCAGCAGTGAACCTATCTCCGAGAGCACATCGAAGACGTGCGCTGATCGCGACCGACCTGGACCGGACGATGATCTACTCGCGTAACGCCTTCAGCACCACCGCCGACGTGCCGACGGTCTGCGTGGAGCATCTGGAAGGGGCGCCGCTGTCGTTCATGACCACCACCGCGGCGCTGCGGATGCAGACCCTGACCGAACCCGCCGCCGTCGTTCCCACCACCACCCGCACCATCAAACAGTTCGATCGCATCCGGCTGCCCGGAGCGCCGTGGCGCTACGCGATCACCAGCAACGGCGGGAACATCCTGGTCGACGGCGTGCCCGATCTGAGCTGGCGCATCGACATCGACGCCAAGGTCCGTACCGGAGGCGCCACGCTGTCCGAGGTGAGCAAGGAATTGCACGCCCGCATCGATGACTCCTGGGTCACCAAGTTCCGCGTGGCCGACCACCTCTTCTGCTATCTGGTGGTGAAGCCCAAGGAGGTTCCCGAGGGGTTCCTGGCCGAGTGGGACGACTGGTGTCGTCCACGTGGCTGGTCGGCGTCCCAGCAGGGCCGCAAGATCTACACCATGCCGCAGGCGGTCTGCAAGAGCCGCGCGGTCGACGAGGTGCGCAAGCGCCTGTGGGAAAGCGGCGAACTCGCCGACGATGCCCGCACGCTCGCCGCGGGCGACGGCGCCCTCGACGCCGACATGCTGCGCGCGGCCGACTCCGCCATCCGCCCCCGCCACGGCGAACTCGAACAGCTCAACTGGACCCACCCCAACCTCACCATCACCCGGGCCACCGGCATCCTGGCGGGGGAGGAAATCATCAACTGGTTCATCGAGGCAGCTCCGGCGGCCGCCGAGTAGCCGGCACGGCATCCGCGTACTGCCCGGCGCTGAGCGGCACCACCGGATCGATCAACGGGCCCGGTCACCCCTCGTCAGTGGCGCTGAGAGAAGCCGACCGGAGAGCCGGATCGGAGCGACCTAGCCGATGTGGCTGATGCCCGACCATAGGTCGCAGTGGTGTTGTTCGGCGACGGAGTGCGCGACAGTGATGTGTTCGGTCGGCCGCTGGCCGCCGTCCGCGGGCCGCTTCGGCACACCGCCGCGCTGTCGCCGCTCGACACCGCAGCGGCACTCAGGTGAGTGGGTGGCCGCGGCGAGTTCTATCCGCACTCATCCGGTTGATCGCGACGATCGAGGTGGCGGCGGAATGAGTCTTGCCCAGAATTCGTGGCGCACCGCGTCCCACAACCTCGCCAATTCTGGAAAGAGTTCTCGTGCTTGCACGAGATCTGGGTAAGTGTCGGGGCCGAAGGAGACGATCGGCGATGCGTCGCAAGTGCTGTGCACCGCGAGAATCGAAATCAAATGGTCCCCGAGCAAGCGCCATGTGACGCCCAGGCCCTCTGCTTCGGTTCGGCGGACGTCATTCATCTCCGCCCCCATCGCGATGCACATCGCGGGTACGACTCGCGATTTTTTGCTTTCCGACTGCCGACGGTACTTCGCGGCGATGTCAAATGTTGTCAAAGCCGACCTCCTGCTCGTCACGATCTGACGAGCATCACAGATCCGCCGCTGCGCGGCATGCGTGATAACACCCACGCCCTACCCATTTGTGCAGTTCACGGGCCCCCAAGCGTAATGTGCCGCCAGAACGACGACCGGTCCGGCGCCGATCTCGTCGGCGAGAAGCCAGGGCCTGAAGAGTCCCCTCGGGCGCGCCCGAACAGCAGGTTCAACGTGGACGCGCCGTCCAGGCGGCGACCTGCGCTCGAGAAGAGAAGCCGAGTTTGCAGAGAATGTTCTCGACGTGCCGGTCGACCGTTCGAGGCGACACCACGAGTCGCTCGGCGATCTGCCGGTTGCTCAGCCCCTGTGCGAGCAGCTCGGCGACCTGTCGCTCGCGTGCTGTCAGCACCCCCGCTTGCGCCGTCGCTGGTTGCGGGGCGCCCACACTCCGGTCGAGCGCGTAGGCGATCGCCTGGTCGTGATCGAGTCCTTCGCCACGCGCTCGTTCGGCACGCACCATCGCCTCGGGAAGCGCATCGGTCACGATGCCCTCACACGCTGCGTGCTGCTCGGGCATCAGGGGCCCGAACGCTGCGAGCGAGGTGCCGATTCGCCGCCACATCGTGTGGATCGCTCCTAGGAGTCGGGCCGCATGGCGGTGCTCGCCGCGGGCGGCCGCAGTCCAGGCCAGTAGCTCGATCATCAGCGCTGTACCCACATGGTCGTTGAATTCGCGCTGGATCTCGAGGGCGGCGTGAGCCGAGGCCATCGCCTGGTCGTAGTCGCCCCGAACCAGCTGGTCGTAGCCGAGTGCCCAGACCGCGTACGACTTCGTCCACTGCTCGCCGCGCCGGTCGGCCAACTCGATCGCTCGCCGAGCCGTCGTACATGCTCTCGGATTCCGCCCGTGCGTATATGCGACCGCGAGCTGGAAGAGTGTCATCCGGACCAGCTCGTCGTCCTCGGAGAAGCTCTCGACCACTCGTTCGAATCCTGTCACGGCAGCGGCGAGATCTCCGCGGAAGCCCGCGGCAGTGGCGCGCAGGCTACTGGCCCAGCCGAGCGCACGGTGGTTTCCGGCTGCTGCGGCGAGCGCCGCGCATTCATCGAGCGCCGCCTCAGCGGCGTCGAGGTCGCCCTGCAGGACCATCACCCAGCCCGCTACCCACAGTGCGGAGATCCGCGCGGCATCCGAGTCGTCGGCAATCCGTAGGGTGCGGTCGATCCAGCGTCGCCCAGAGCCGAGGAAACCATCGGCGCACCAGTGATAGCGCAGTGCCGTGACCAAGAACAGCGCCTCGCGGGAACTCGCCGGACTACTGGTCGCCCACTCCAACGCCCCTCCGAGGTTGCCCCGCTCGGCGCGCAACAGGGCAAGGCCGATCTCCTGGCCGGGCCCGTTCCACTGTCCGGCGATCCGTTCAGCGAACGCGAGATAGTAGTCGCGGTGCCGGTCGCGCAGCGCGGAGCCCGCACCGCGCTCGGTCACCCGCTGCCATCCATACTCGCGGATCGTTTCCAGCAACCGATAACGCGTCTGGTCCTCGGCCGGGACGAGCACGACGACCGATTGCGCGACGAGGTGATCGATCAGGTCCAGCACCTGCGCACGCGGCAGATCAGGGCCTGTGCAAACGTCCTCCGCGGCGTGCAGGGTGAACCCTCCGACGAACACCGACAGTCGCTCCCACAAGAGCTGTTCGGCCGGCGAGCACAACTCATAGCTCCAGTCGATCAGCGCACGCAGTGTCCGCTGTCGTGGCAGCGCAGCTCGCGCACCGCCGGTCAACAACGCAAACCGATCCTCGAGCCGGTCCAGGATCGCTTGCAACGGTAGCGATCGCAGCCGGGACGCGGCCAGCTCGATCGCGAGCGGAATCCCGTCCAGTCGCTCGCACACCCGCACCACCGTGCCCGCATTACGCTCGGTGACCGTGAAGTCCGGACGCACCGCCCGAGCACGCTCCATCAGCAGCATCGGAGCGTCGAAATCCGCCACTGCCACAGGTGTGACGGACTCGGAAGCAGGCATCGACAGCGGGCTGACCGGATAGACGTGCTCGCCCGCTTCGCCCAGTATTTCGCGGCTGGTGGTCAAAATCCGCAGCCCCGCACAGGCACGCAGCAGGTGGTGGCACAGCAAACGGCAGGCGTCCAGCAGGTGCTCGCAGTTGTCCAGCACGACCAGCACCTGTCGGTCGGCGAGGCGCTCCACGATCTGCTGCTCCGCTGTCCGGTGCGACAGATCCGGCATTCCGAAACTCGTCACCACCGCACGCGCCACCCGTTGCGGTTCATCCACGGCAGCCAGGTCGACCAAGCAGGCCCCATCCGGGAACGAGCGGCCGGACGCAGCGGCTACCTCCGTGGCCAAGCGGGTCTTCCCCACGCCACCCACTCCGGTCAGAGTGACCAGTCGAGCAGTCGCCAGCAGCGCTCGGATTTCGCGAATCTCCCGCTGTCGGCCCACAAAACTCGTGACCGCCGACGGCAGATTACCGGCTCCGCATACGGGACTGCGCTGCCCCATGACATGTGAATCCTAACCGGTGCGGCGAGTTCGGCGCATCCCGCGTTCGGCCTTGTCGAACGAGTTCGACCACTTCATACCGCGTCGGCGGTGGGCTCGAAGGTGGACTTGAAGTCGGGGCATTCGACCAGCGGGTCGTGGGTGCAGGTGGAGGCGTGGCGGAGGCTGTCGCGCATGCGGATGAGCCGGGCTATGTCTTCGTCCAGTTGGCGAGCCTTTTCCGCCATGCGGGTGCGTAGTTCGGCGTCGGTGGGGGAGGCGCGCAGGAAGCGGGCGATCTCGGCGAGGCTGAAACCGGCGCCGCGGGCGCAGGCGATGAGGGCTAGGCGGCCGAGGATGTCGGGGTGGTAGGTCCGACGCAGGCCATTGCGGCCGGTCGCTGTGATGAGCCCGCGTTTCTCATAGAAGCGCAGTGCGGAGGGGGCGAGGCCGGTTCGCTCGCCGACCTCGGCGATATCGAGCAGGACGTCGGTCATCTCGTCTCCTTGACTTGAACCGCGCTTCAAGTCACAGACTAGCTCGCATGACAGTTCATCACCTCAACTGCGGATCGGTACGGCAGATCGAAGCCACCTACGACGGACCCGCGCCCGCCCATGCCGTCAACCACTGCCTGCTGGTCGATACGGCATCCGACGGCTTGGTCCTGGTCGAGACGGGCATCGGGCTGGACGACGTGCGCGACCCGGCGGGCACCCTCGGGGCGGACTGGGTCGCGATGGCCCAGCCCGTTCTCGCCGCGGAAGAGACGGCGCTCCGGCAGGTCGAGCGGCTCGGCTACGACCCCGCCGACGTCCGGCACATCATCCTCACCCATCTCGATGTGGACCACTGCGGCGGATTGCCCGATTTTCCGCACGCGCGCGTCCACGTGCTCGCCGCCGAACTGGCAGCGGCGCAGGCCGAAGCCCCGAGCTTCCGCTACCGCCCCGCGCACTGGGCGCACGACCCGCACTGGGTGAGCTACCCGTCGGACCCGACCGGTGAGTGGTTCGGTTTCGACGCGATCCAGCCGAAGGACCTGCCCGGCGACTTCCAGCTGATTCCGCTGGGTGGGCACACCGCGGGGCACACCGGCGTAGCGGTCCGCGATGGTGAACGTTGGCTGCTGCACTGCGGCGACGCGTACTACTACCATCGCGAACTCGACCCCGATCCGCAGCCGCACCCGGTGCTCGACATCGTGCAGACCACCTCCGAAGTCCACCACGAGCTGCGGCTGGGCACACAAGCGCGGTTGCGCGAGCTACACCGCGATCACGGTGACGAGGTCACCCTGATCAGCGCGCACGACCCATGGGAATTTCAGCGCGAAAGCTGACTCACCGTCGTTGCCAGCACTGCGCCCGGTCGCCGAGGTTCCACCACGAGACGTAGGCCGGGTCCTGGTCGAGCAGCGCCCACTCGGCCTCGAGCGTGTCGAAGAACGCGCTGTCGGCGGTACGCCCGCCGCGAGGTTCACCGATGTAGACCAGTACCGAGCCACCCGCCTCCTGATAGGCGGCGAGCGTCGTCGAGGCCATCGGGTTCTCCCAGCCGGGTGGCCAGCACAGCAGCAGCGCGTCCTCGGCATGGGCGGCAGCCAGATCCGCGGTCGACGTGGGCGGCGTCGCGGTGGGATGGAACGTGGTGGGTTGTCCCGCCACGGCCGGGAAGGCCGTGTTGCTGGTGCGATCCGGCGGGTGCGAGTCGAAAGCGCTGGTGGGCACACCGATTCGGGTCAATTGGTGCGCCCAGTAGCCGCGGCCGGAGCCGACTTCCAGCACCTGTCTGCCCTGTGCGGCGTCCGCGACCCAGCGCAGTGTCGCGGGCGAGGGAATCGCGTAGGCATAGGCGGCTTGCAGCAGCATCTGCGCATAGGCCAGTCGCGCACTGCCTTTCGGGTTTCCACCGTTCACTTCGGAGCGGTTGGCGCGCTCCCGCGGCCCGGGCGAGACCGCGACGGTGACGATGTCCCAATATGGGTTCGTGCTCGCGCCGCCCGTCAAGTAGTGCAGGAGGTGTAGGTCGAACGTGGCGTCGGCGACATCGTCACCGGTGCCGGGCAACCGGCCCGCGGCGGACCAGTAGTCGGCCACCCGTGGATACGCTGTCGCGAAGGTGGATTCGCTTTGGACCAGGTTCGTCAGCGCCGTGCGACGCTGTGGCGAGAGCGCCAAGTCAGCCATGACCCGATTCTGCGCCGACCGTGCACCGGCGCCGGTGAACATCGAGCCGAGTTCACCGTTCTGTCGCGAATCCTTCGCTGTCCGTATGTGATCCGCCCGTCGGCGCGGGTTACCCTGACGCGGTTTGTCGGTTTTCCAGACGCACCCGCCGTCGCGATATCGATACCGGTCCGCCGAGCGTGCCGAGGTGAGCCGCCCCGTCGGGCTGATCACCGTGGGACGCGCCGCCCGCGGACGCGAGTGATACACGGCTGAACGGCGCGCGGGCACTGCGAACTCCTACGCACGTGCTCACGCGGGTCAGTACTGCTGCTGCCCGGCCAATTGCTGCGCGATGAGCCCTTGCAGCCGTTGCAAGCCGCCGACGGTGATGCCGCTCTGGATCTGCCCCTCGATGGTGCGCACCAGCATCGAGTCGCTGAGTACCTTCTCGCTGGACTGGATCAGGACGGTCCCCGCGCCGGTGAACTCGAACTGACGCTCTTCGCCGGAGTTCACGCCGAAGCGTGCCGCACCGGCGGCCAGGAAATTCGAGATCCATCGTTCGTCGTAGTGGTGGCTCGGGGAGGGGCAATCCGCCCAGCCGACCAGCGATTCCGGGTCCACGCGCAGCGGCGGCTCGGCGAACATGACCGGGCCGTTGGAAGAGGCGAGGAACTTGCCGGTGCCGATGAGGGTCAGGAAACCGGGCACGATGGATTGGTTGAGCGACAGACCCGGCTCGAAGGCGAGCAGGTTCGCCGCCCGGATGGTCAGGTTGCCGTTGTCCTCGAGGTCGTAGGAATTGATGTCGTAGCCGCGGTCGCCGATGATCAGCTTGCCGTGCCCCTCCGCGACAACGTAATCGCCGGTGAACAGCGGCGCGGAGAACTGCTGCGCCACCATGTGCAGCAGCCCGCCCTGCAACCCGTGGGTGAGCATCTGGAACCGCATGTCGCCGTAGTAGGCGATCATCGCGCCCTTGCGCATGAACCACGGCTTGTTCAGGTCGATGCAGTACGCGTAGTTGTTTCCCGGGATGTTGTCGCTCTCACCGAGATTCATGGGGCTGAGGATCTGGGACATACCCTGCTCACAACTTCTCTTCGGAGGCCTGCACGTAGACGACGCCCTGCCCGACGCAATGCAACTGCATCGCCTCGCCGGAACCACGGCCGACGGCGTCGCGCCAGCTCAGCGCCGACTTGAGCTCGGTCTGCACGTTGCCGTAGGCGGCGACGAACGCCTGCGGATCGACCACGATCGGATTCGGCCCGCCCACTTGGAGTTCCAGGAATCCGCCGTGCGCGAGCAGTACCGCGGCGCCCTGCCCGGACAGCTGGGTGGTGAACATGCCCTGCCCGGTCAACGCACCCGAGGCGGCCCCGCGCAGCGCGCCCATCAGACCGCCACCGCCACCGCCTCCGCCGCCCGAACTCATCACGGAGACCACCGAACTCTGCAACCCGGCGGTGTTGGCCAGCAGCCGCGAAGCCTCGACGCGCAGCGCCGCGCCCGGCTGCATGTGCACCACGTGGACCTCCAGGCCGGCGAATCCGTAATGGACCTCGCCGTTGCCCTGCGCGAGCATGGTGCGCTCGTGCTCACCCGCCATCGCGCGGCCCGCCAGACCCATCAGCCCGCCCATGCCACCCATTCCCTGCGCCCCCGGAACCTGGTGCGGGGCAAAGGAAACGTCGCCGGTATAGAACAGCATCGCGCCGTTGCGAGCGACCACTCCGCCCGCCATTGCGACGTTGACCTTGACGACTTTGCCGTTGACCTTCTCGAACACCGCTCGCCCCTACCGTTCCGCCGGCTGGATCAACACCACGCCCTGGCCGTCCCAGCGCAGCGAGAACGCCTCGCCCGCATCCTGGCCGACGAAGCTGCGCCAGGACACATCGGTGACGAAGGACTGGTTGAGGTTCCCGCGCGCCGCGACGAACGCGTCCGGATCCACGATCAGCGGGTACTGCGGGGAAACCTCCAAGTGGATGAGCGGACCGCCGGCCGAGAGCAGGGCGACCTGACCCTGCCCGGAGACGGTGGTGGTGAACAGGCCCTGCCCGCTGGAGGCACCGCGCAACCCGGCGAAACGTACGTCGGTGCGCAGGTTCCCGGCGAACGCGAGCAGTTGCTGCGACTCCACCTGCAAAGTCTCGTTGTTCAAGTCGACCACGGTGACGTGCTGGCCGTTGACCGCGAAGAACACCCGGCCGTGCCCGGCGCACTCCATCAGCGACAGCTTCTCCCCGGTGGCTCGGCGCTTCAACCCGGCGATCACACCGTCGCCCCCGCCGAAACCGGCTGCTTTGAACTGCACATTTCCTTCGTAGGCAATCATCGAGCCGGAGATCGCGCGGAGGCTGGTTCCGGCCAGATGAGCCTCGATCACCTTCTTCGATTGCTCGAACAGTTGCGCCATGCGGTGTTTGCCTGCTGTCTTGATCGGGAGCACGGTGTGATCGCCGTATTCCATCTGCGTGCCGTCACCCTAACCGATGCTTTTGCGCGTCTCGGCGTAGCGCGGCCGTTCAGTACAAGCGCCGCACAGCGCGTTTCTCGTAGAGTGTCAGGCGAACGCACCGACAAGCGAAGGGTCGAACTTGTCCGCAACTCTCGCCAAGGGCCAGAACGGTCCCCTGGCCACCAACGACGTGGTGATTTCCGTCCAGCTCACGGCGCCGGCGGATCTGTCTGCACTACTGGTCACCGAGCGGGGCAAGGTCCGTTCCGACGCCGACTTCGTCTTCTTCAACCAGCCCAGCGGTCCCGGCGTCAACCTGCAGCCCGCGCCCGCGGGCCGGTCCGCGTCGCTGGCGGTGTCGTTGAACGCGGTGCCCGCCGACATCGACCAGATTCGCGCGGTGATCACGCTGGACGACGCGAACAGCAGTTTCGGCATGTTTCCCGCCCCGTCCGCGATCGTGTCGGACGCGGCCGGTAATCAGTTGTACGAGTACCGGATCGAAGGGCTGAACACCGAGTCGATCGTGATCGCGCTCGAGCTCTACCGCCGGCAGGGCGCGTGGAAGGTGCGTGCGGTCGGACAGGGCTACGCGGGCGGTTTCGCCGCGCTGGTCACTGATCACGGCGTGACGGTCGACGATGCGCCCGCCCAGCCCGCGCAGGCGCCGCAGGCCCCACCGCCTCCTCCGCAGCAGCCGGTCCAGCAGCCGCCGACCACCCCGGCGTACCCGGCGCAGCAGCAGTCCCCGCAGCATGCCCCGCCCGGCCCCGGCTACCCGCCGCCCGGCCCGGGTTACCCGCCGCCGGGCCCCGGTCAACCTCCGCAGGGCGGGCCGGGTTACCCGCCGCCGCCCGGTCAGGGTTACCCGCCGCCGCCCGCCCCCGGCCCGGGTTACCCGCCGCCCGGCCAGCCCGTGCCGCAGCAGCCGCAGCAGCCGGCCGAGGTCAGCTTGAGCAAGGATCGTACGGTCAGCCTGGTCAAGGGCCAGCGGGTCACCCTGCGGAAGGAAGGCGCCGCGCTGACCTTCGTCAAGATGGGTCTCGGCTGGGATCCGGTGCGCAGCCGTGGCATGTTCGGCAACCGCACGGTCGATATCGACCTGGACGCGTCGGTCATCATGTTCGCCGACATGAACCCGGTGGACGTCGCGTACTACGGTCAGCTGACCTCCAAGGACGGCTCGATCCGCCACCAGGGCGACAACCTCACCGGCGAGGGCGCGGGCGACGACGAGGTGATCCTGGTCGACCTGACCCGCATCCCCGCGCACATCACCACGCTGGTGTTCGTCGTGACCTCTTACAAGGGCCACACCTTCGAGCAGGTGCAGAACGCGTTCTGCCGTTTGGTCGACGGGACGAACAACGGCGAGCTGGCCAGATACACCCTCGCCGGTGGCATGCCGTTCACCGCGATGGCGATGTCCAAGCTGTACCGGGTGGGCAGCGACTGGAAACTGCAGGCGCTCGGCGAGGGCTTCCAGGCCAAGCATCCGGGCGAGGCGGTGCCGCAGCTCGGCCGGTTCCTCGTCAACGGTTGACCGGCGGCGGGACAGCAGGACAGACAAGGTGATTCAACTGCAGGCCGGTCAGAACATCCCGTTGACCGGTGAGGTCGTTCGTTTCAGTGCGCGCGCCGAGGCTGCCCTCGACGTTTCCGCGCTGGTGGTCGCCGAGAACCTGAAGGTGTTCTCCAGCGACGATTTCGTCTTCTACAACCAGCCCACCACGGCCGGGGTCGCCCTGGCAGCCGACGGGGTCACGATCACGCTCGCGCAGGTGCGCGCCGACGCGAAGGCCGTACTGCTGGTGGTCAGCGCCGATCCGGCCGCCCCCGTGCGAGCCGAGGGGCTCGGGCCGGTCACTGCCACGATGTCGCAGAACGGCAGCGCGATCGCGGAATTCGCGATCGCCCCGTCGTCCGGTGAGACGGCGCTGATCTGTCTGGAGGTGTACCGGCGCGGCCCGGCTTGGAAGCTGCGTGCGGTGGGCCAAGGCTATGCGGGCGGGCTCGCGGTGTTGCTCACGGCGCACGGTGTCGAGGTCGACGGTGCGCCTGCGGAGCCCGAGCAATCAGCCCGACCCGGTACACACACCATGGCCGGCCCGCTGGCGGGTGACGCGCAGATCGCCGCCGGTGCGCCGCTGGAAGTCGGTCACGGCTTGGAACGGTTGTGGATGGTGTTCGAGGACGCCGCGCGATCGGCTGCCGCGCTGGTCTCGGCGCGGGAGTACGCGGCCAAGCGGTTGGATCACGAACTGTCGCTCGCCGTCTCCGACCCCGCGACCAGGAATACTCCGGCAGCCGAGCAGGCGCGCCGGGTCGCGCAGCAACGGCACGACGAACTGGTCGCCACCGCCGAGCACAATCATCAGCGCGACGCCGAACAGCTGATGGGCGAACTCGCCGAGGCCGACCGGGCGCTGCCGCCCGCCCTGGCGTCCTGGGATTCGCCTGCGTGGGACAAGCCGCCCGCGCCGAGCGACGGTATCCGGCTCGGCGAGTTGTACGCGCTCGACCGGGGATCGGTGCGCATTCCGTATTGCGTTCCGGTGCCGCTGAATCGGCCGTTGTGGATCGATGCCGAATCGACTCGTGCGGTCACGCCCGTCGTGGGCGCGCTGCTGGCGCGGTTGCTGGCCACCGCGCCGCAGCGGCGGACGCTGGTCGACATCATCGATCTGACCGATGCGTTCAGCGGCTTCACCGGCTTGCTCGCTCCGGTGCTGAACGGCCCCCCGATCACCGATCACGCCGATATCACGGCGCGGTTGCAAGCACTGGTGGATGCGGCCGAACTGGCCGAATTGGCTTATGCGAGTGGCGCCTTCACGCCGCCCAGCGAGCATCGAGTCCTGTTGGCCGCGGATTTCCCGCACGGCTACCAGAGTTCGGACGCGCAGCGGATCGGCGCGTTGATCACCCGTGGTGAGCTGATCGGACTGTCCATCGTGATCGTCGGCGCCAACGAATCCGATTCTGCCGACACCACCGTGGCGATGCTGTCGCAGTCGTGCCGCCACCTGCCGACCATCGGCGGAACGCCGCTGTTCGATCCGTGGACCGGCAGCGCGTGGGAACTCGATCTGGACATGTTGCCGCAGGAGCCGGAACGACAGGCGCGCTTCCTGCGCACCACGTGAACGCCTGAGTTGACCTGCTCAGCCGCGCGCGACCGCCGGTCGCGGTCGCAGCGGCTCCGGCAGCCACGCCAGCAGCGGGTCCGGCATGCGGTCGACGATCCCGCCCACGGGGTCGTCCACGAAGTCGCGGCGCACCAGGTCTTCCTCGGGACGGTAGATCTGGCGCACGATCAGGGCGCACAGGCCGAGTACCGCCAGATCACGCAGTGCGACGGTGCCGGTGAACCACTGCTCGGGCAGGCCCTTGCGGTCCAAGCCGAGGTAGTAGAACATGCGCGGCACCCAGACCAGCGCATCGATGGTCATCCAGGCCAGCAGGATGCGGCGGTGCGGCAGCGCCAGGACGGCCAGCGGCACCAGCCACAGCGAATACTGCGGACTCCACACTTTGTTCGTCAGCAGGAACGCCGCGACCACGAGGAAGCACAGCTGCGCCAGCCGCGGTCGCTGCGGTGCGGTGAGACCGATGTAGGCGATCACCGCGCAGGCCACGACGAACGCCAGCAGCGAGACGGCGTTCAGGATGGCGGGTTGCTCCCCGTGCGCCAGCACGCCGTCGAAGCCTGGCCAGCCGGTGAACGAGGAGATCACGTTGTAGATCGAGTCCGGGTCGGCATGCCGGGTGGTGTTGAGCCGGAAGAATTCTCGCCAGCCGTTCGGGAACAATGCGGCGATCGGCAGGTTCACCGCCAGCCAGGTGGCCAGCGCGGCACACACGGTGACCGACGCGGCGCCGAGCGGACGGGCGCTGAGGAACTGGATCCGGTAGGGCGTCTCGCGCACCCACGCCAGGAAAGCGGGCAGGCCGTCGATATCGCGAATCCGCAGGCCGAGGTGCGTGCGCGGCGTGCGTTGCATCGTCTCGGTACGCAGGCACAGCACGACGATGGGACCGAGTAGCAGCAGGGGATACAGCTTGGCGGCGCCGCCGAGACCGAGCAGAAACCCCGCGAGCACGGGTTTGCGCCGGGCCCAAGCGAGCAGGCCGGTCGCGGCGAAGGCCGTCGCGAGCGCGTCGAAATTGGTGAAGGCGTGCACGATTACCAACGGGGAACAGGCGATCAGCGCCGCGTCCCAGATCCGGCGGCCGGACAGCAGCGCCGACGCCCAGACGGTGATCAACCAGGCCATCGCCAGACCGAACGCGACGACGTTGAAGTAGATCACCACCTGCAGCGCGCCGGGCAGCGGTGCGGCGTCCCAGCTCTTGGCGATCCGCATCGCGAAGTACTGGTACAGGCCCGAGAGCACCGGATACTCCATGTATCGCGTCTCCCGCCCACCGTCGGGCGTCTGCTCGGTCCACTGCTTCTTGTACGGGAAGGCGCCTTCGTTCAGTCGTTCCGCACCGTAGAGCGGAACGGTGTCCGAGTAGCACATCGCCACGTACTGGCGGCCGTTGTTCCAGTCGAGGGTCGGGCCGTCCGCACCGCTGGTCTGCTGGATGCAACCCGCCTTGCCGAACCAGCCGAGCGCCAGGAACACCACGGTGAACGCCAGCAGTACCCGCATGGGCGTCCAGAACCGCACTCGACCGATCAGCGCATGATCACCGACCGGCCCACCGATCACCGTGGACAGCTGCGCGGCGAGGGAATCATTGCGGCTCGGCCGGTCGCGCGCGTCCGCCGATCGCAGATCGGAGGCGAGCGGAGCAGGGGCGGCGTAGTACGCCCCACCGGGCACCATCTGGTCCGACAGCGGCGCCCTCCCGTTCCTCCGTGGCTCCACCAGCTGCTGATCGGTCACGGAACCCGAGGTTACCTTGGGAGCGGCTTCCGGTTGAGGTCGACTCGGTCCGCACTCGGCTGGGATCGTCCGCGTCGATATGAAGGCCGCGGACGCGAATTTCCTTTTGGGTTTTCCCGATGACTGTTAGAGTCGAGAACAATCGGCGTGCGTGGAGGACGCGTCGATTTCGAAGATAGGGGTGGAAATGTTCAGAAAATTACTGGTCTCGGCGATTGTCGCCGGCGCGGCGCTGGTCGGTTTCGCGGGTAATGCCACTGCGGGACACCCGTCCTACGCGGCGTGCCTCGGCGGCAAAGGGGTTGCTGACAAGTGTGTTCAGATCTCGGATGGCACCTGGGTAGTGCTGCGGGGTTACTGGAAGTTTACCGACTGCCTGAGCGATAAAGGGGTCTTCGAGGACTGCTACCAGGACCCGAACGGTTTCTGGTATAAGACGCCGAATCGGTGATCTCGCGCATTCCTGGAGCGTTTGCGAGCAGTTCATAGAAATGCATGTTCGAGCGATACTCGTGTAGTCATGGAGTTCGCTTCGAATCGACTGCAACCAATAGTTCGGCTTGAAC